>CAWUOD010000121.1:0-7764 GCA_963923115.1 uncultured Singulisphaera sp. | reverse complement strand
ACACAAGGAGTATCGTCGGCAGCGTCAGATGTGTATAAGAGACAGGCCCAGTGAAGAAGCACCACCCCACCTCCCCTTTCCAGGAAGGCATCAAGGTCTTTGGCCCGTTTGGCATTGAAATCGCCGTATTGGAACAAGACCACAAGGTCGCTGTTTTTCCACTGTTCCGGGGTTGGCCATTCCCATGCTGTGTCCACCGTCGTGGCGGGACCGGCGGAAAGAAGCCGTTTCCACTGTTTTTGCCATGAGGGATAATCATGCTCGCCCGGCCCATGATCCTTTGGCCCCGCAACCAACAGGACATGCAAAGGCACGGGACCACGGCGCTCTGGGGCACCGCCATTAAGTACGGCCTCCACCTCGGCGCGGGTACGGGCGGGATAAGGAACCTTTAGCCCGTCAAGGGGCATCGCGGGAGGGGGACTAAGGAGATAGGCCAAAAGGTCCTGCATCTTTTCAGGTCCAAGAAGGACTGGTATTCCTTCAGGCATAATCGATTTGGCCGAGGACACCGTATTTTCAATCTCCGAGGCATCCAGTTTGTGAACCATTCCCTGATTGTCGCTGACCAGGGTTTTTCCATCCACTCGCCTCAGGGTGCCAGTAAGCACGCGTCCTGATTTGGTGGTCACGACATACGAAAGGTAATCGGGGTGAATGGCGTGGCTGGGGTGGGTGATATCCCGGGTGACCGATTCCATGTCGCGGTGAATCAGATTGGAAAGGTCGGGACCAATGGTCGCGCCCTCCCCCGCAACCTGATGGCATTTGGCGCAACCCGCTTGTTCGCTTCGGAAAATGGCCCGGCCCCTTGCCCAATCCCCTTTGAGGACCTCGGCAATCGGTGATGGAAGCTCTGATCCTGGCTTGGGGGCCCATGGAAGCAGAAACCTGTGGAGGGGAAGCGCCCGTTCGCGGACATCCTCCGCGGTCGACCATGTCACCGAAAAATCCTTGCCTGAAAGCTCCACATCAAGGGGAAACGGATTGGAGGTGGCCACCGTCTGAATCCGGGCCTCATTGTTCTGGCTCGGTTTTCCGGAAACAACAAAAGGAGCGTTACTTTTGAGGATTAGGGTAACCGTTTCGGGTGGGAAGGTGTGGTCGAGTTTGGCCCCGGGCTGGACGGCGGGCCGAAGCATATCCTTGAGCCAGAGCTTTGTGGACAGTTTTAGTGTCGTACCGGGGGTCCAGATACTCCAAAGTTCGTCATGGGCAGCGCTTTGTTTCGTCATTTCCCGATTGACATTGGGGTCAAAATGGGGGAGCCATCCAGACCACAGCTCCTTGTTGGCGCCGGAGAAAAGTTTGGCCTGGATCCCATTCAGCGTATAATCAAGATCCACTTGGGGGTATTGTCCCAAATCCGCTTTCGGTGCGGGGGCGATTGGTCCTTTGGCCGGACGCCCCATTCCCTGAAGGGTGAGGGCATAATAATCCGGGGCGTTATGTGAGTCGGTGTTTAACACCAGGGTGCGACGGTCGGGAGTGATTTGCACACCACGCACACCCAGGGGGAAGCGGGGAGCGATCATTTGCCTGCGAACGACCTCGTATCCGGGACGCATCGATTCAAAGGTGTCGCCGGCCCGGACAAAAGCCCCATGCACAATCGACAAGCCTTTGTTCGGGTCTTTGGTCAGGTTGGCAAGAGCCTCGTCGGAAAGCGGTTTGTCGAAAGCGACACAGACCTGCCTTGGTCCGGAGGCCCAGGTCAACACAGGCTGGGAAATTTTTTGATCGGAATAGGCGATGTTGTATATGCGGCCCTTGCCTGTCGGTCCGGTTCCCCAGTCCGGGGCTCCGCTATGCACGCAAACCACCATGTCGCCCGCGGGACTTGTCGTCGCGTCCACTGTAAGCATGTCAAGACAGCCAATGATCTGATTGGCCGCCACATATCCCGCGGGGGTTTTCACGATCTTGGTGCGGTAAAGCTTGCCACGCGATTCGCCGCAAACAAGCGCGTCATCGGTCCAGTGGGACGGCCCAAAGGATTTGCCTCCCCGATCCGAACGGTTGAACCAGAGCCCACATGTCGATTGGTGCTGGGGGCCATAATCGTAGACGCTTGGCTCGTCAATCACATTGGGAAGATGAACCGGATGCCGTGGGGGAAATCCATAGTGTCGATCCTTTTGGATATGGAGCAGCTCATCAAGGGGATTCCCGTTGGGAAGCCATGTGGCCCCCTCCTGATCGGTGCAAAAAAGATCGCCTTGCTTATTGATATCAAGGGCCACAGGAAAACGGATCCCGGTGCACACCACTTCGCGGGTTTTCAAATCGGCGGAAAGGCGCATGATGGTGCCCCTTTCCGAATCGATGCGGAAGCCCGCTTTTCCTTCCTTGTCGACCTGGAATGCATTGGAAAAATCCCAAACCCCAAGCCCGAAATAGATACTGTTGTCCCTGGGGTCAAACGCGATTCCCAGCGCATCCACATTGACGATCAATTCCTTCCAGCCGCTTGCGATCACCCGCTCTTCGGCGACCTGCTTTCCGGGGGGTATGGAAAGAAAACTGATCTTTCCCTTGCTGGCGACAACAAGCCCATTCCCAAGGGGGTGACCTTTGGGGGTCCATGCCATGCCAATCGGGGATCGAAGGTTCCCCTTGTTGATAAAAAAAGGAGTCGCTTTGTCTTCGAGTCCATCTCCATCCGTATCCTCAAGGATCCAGGCGTCCCCTCCATAGCTTAGGGCGACCAGCTTGCCATCGTGGCGGTATTTGAGGTTGTTGAGGTTGGGAAGTTCGAGAGGGAGTTGTCTCACGGAAAAACCCGGCAAAAGCATCTGCACCGCAGGCACGGGATCAACAGTGACAAGAGGGAATCCTTTGAGGGTCAGACCAAGATTTTGAGGTAGCCCCGAAGCCAGGGTTTGGTATTTGTTTTTGAGGTATTCATCCAGCTCGGAGCGCTCTTGTTGGGAAAGCGGATGGTCGAGGCCGATAAGCTCCGCCAGGTCCCCGGCGAAATGGCCCCGAACTTCCATGGCTCCGGGTCCATTAGTGTAATAGCGCCCGCCCAGGGTGATCTCTTCGATCGAGATGGGAGATCCATCCCACTCGCGGCTGCCCTTCAGGAGACCATCCACAAACAACTCGATTTTTTTGGTTTTCCTGTCGCCTGTGAGGACAATCCTGTGCAAGGTTCCAAAAGGGAATTGCCCCTTCATCAAATTTCGGTAACCGCCAAATCCACGCCCCTCGGCGTTAAGCAGACTGAAATCGGTGGTGAGTTGGGGACTCAGGTCCAGATTGAGTCCGGTTTCATAATCCCTTCCCCCCGGCGCGTTGAGCGCAATGAGGCCCCGAAAATCGCCTGTGTTGGAATGGGGGATTGCCACGACGGCGATTGTGAATCCCGAAACTCCACGCCCGGGCGCGAAGGCCCGGAAATGATCGTCTTCGCCATCAAAACGAAGAACGGTTCCTCCGGGGATGCTATTCAGTTTCGGTTGCGATTTGGGGTCATCCTGTTTGGCGTGACGCTTGTTCCCCGAGGCATCAGGCCAAACCGAAACCATGCCACCGGTAAGTGGCACTTTTTTGCCCAGGGATTTGACACCCTCGGCAACTTTCGCGGAATCGTACCAAAATTCGATCCCTGTTTGGTTTTTTAGTCTTTGGTCCGCCCATGGTTCTCCGGAAAAAACCCAAGGCGGACAAGCGCCTCCCAGGAAAACACAACCCAAAATCAACCATCCCGGGTTTCGCATGTTGAAGAATTCCAAAAGCTGATGGGAAAGTGAAAAGCGGGAGAAAAAAAATGGGCGGAAGGAACAATCCCTCCGCCCCGGATGGTTTAGCTCAAGAAAGACCTTTTAGTTGTCTTTCTTGCCACGGCGACGGGTGTTGGTCGCGGGTTTGGCTTCATCGCCGGTATCGGCGGCCGCATTTCCCGGGGTTTTTGGCGCATCGGCCGGATCCTGCCCGTTGACCCATGGCCCGGCAAGGGCCATGTAATCGGGAGGCGACAGGTAGCTCCCGGCGTCGCCACCCTTCCAACCAATGATCTGGTTGGGCTTTGCGCGTTGTTTGGACCTTTCCTCGAGGCGCTTGGCCCAGGTGCTGTCGGCTTCGACGGGCTTGCGGGCTTCGGGATCCCAATAGAGGGCCTTTCCGGTGCGGTAGCTTTGCACACCCAAGGCAACCGTTGTGAAGGCCGCGGCTCCCAGTTCCGGCGTGCTGAGCGTCGCCCGGTTGCGGGCGCGACAACAACCAATGAAGTTGTCCCAAAGGGCTTCGGTGTCCGAATGGGGCCAGGTCGGTGTCGCCACGGGACCGTTGCTTGGGGTGAATTCCCCTTCGACGGTTTTCTCCAGTCGGGCAGGAATACCGGCACCGCCCGCCGGATCGTCCTTGATGACAATGTAGCCACCCTTGACGAATTTGATGGTTCCCAAACGGCCCCGGATCACTTCCTCGACCGGGTAGGAACTGATCATGGTCGCGGTGATGCTCAGTTGGCACCCTTCGCCATAATCCGCCACAACGGTCGCCACATCGGGCACATCGCGACCATCGTACTCCAGATAGAGGCCTCCACCACCCACCACCCGGCGGGGATAGCGAACACCCATGGCCTCGATGAGATGGGTCGTTTGGTGAACAAAGAGGTCGGTGAACATTCCGCCACCAAAAGGCCAGTAGCAGCGCCATTGGCCGAATACGGCCCGGTCAAACGGAACCTTCGGGCCAAGGGGCGTGTTCGGGAAAATGTTGTGTTGATGACCAAGGAACATATCCCAATCAATGGTTTTGGGATTTTGCTCTTTATAAAGTCGGTAATAACGCCATTGGCCAACCGCCGAGTTGCGATAGTAGCTGGTTTGTCCCTGGGCGACATGGCCGATTTTGCCCGATTTGATCACCTCATTGGCCATACGCCATTGGGGATCCGCCATGGACTGAACACCAACGGCCATGACCCGATTGTGCTTTTGCATCACATCCACGACGGCGTGCGCCTCGTCGATGGTTTTGGTCATGGGCTTTTCGCAATAGACATCTTTTCCCGCCTGGGCCGCATCGATCGAGATCTTTGCGTGCCAGTGATCGGGAGTGGCGATACAGACAACATCCACTTCCTTGAGGTCTAGGATGCGGCGATAGTCCTTGGTGACATGGGTTTTGTCGTTGGGATCAAGACCAACGGTTTTGGCCGATGGGTATAGCCCCTGGGAGTAGAGTTTTTCTTCCGTCTTGCCGTTGGTTACGCGGGTGAATTTCGCCTCATGGCCGTCCCAAACATCGCAAACCGCGACGGCGGCCACATCTTTCTGGTTTTTGGCCCGCTTGTTGATGATCTGAAGGTGGGCCTGGCAACGGCCACCAACGCCGACAAACGCAATTCCCATCCGGTCATTGGAACCGATGGCCCTGGCGTAGGTCGCCGCGCTCAGGTTGAGGGCGCCGGCGCCTGCAGCCGTCGCGCCAAGGAATCCCCTCCGGTTGAGGGGTGACTTTTTCTCGTTCATCTTGAAAGCCTCCAAAGGTAGCATGGATGGGTAAAAATCGGCACCGCGGGGATGTCTTGATTAAAAAAAACGCCGGGTTTCAGGCAAAACTATTTTTGGGAACGCTTCTGTTCAAAAAGCCAGACAAAAAGCTCGGGGGTTCCGTAGGCCTTGTCCCAACTGTTGTGGCCAACGCCGGGGTACTCCGTGTATTTGGGATTGGATCCGGCCTCTTTGAGGGCGCTGATCATTTCCCGGGATTTGGAGACCTTGACCGAACTATCCTTGTCACCATGAAAACACCAACAAGGAATATCCTTGAACTTTTCGACCGTTTTCGGATTTCCACCACCACAAACAGGAACAATCGCCGCCCAGCGTTTGGGTTCGGCCGCGGCAAGACTCCAGGTTCCGTAGCCACCCATGGAAAGTCCGGTCAAATATATCCGGTCGGTGTCTATCGGCGCGGCTTTGCAAAGATCATCCACCATTTTCAGGGCACGATTGGCGTCGTTGGAGTTCGCGCTCCAGGTCCGCTTGTGTGATTGGGCAAATATCACAAATGCGGGAAAAGTTTCGGCCTGTTTTTTTACCACCGGGCCAAGACCGACCGTGGCCTGAAGCTTTCCATCCGTTCCCGTTTCTCCACTACCATGGAGAAAAAGGATGAGGGGAAATTTTTCGTTTGCCTTAGGCTCCAATGAAGATTTGGGCCGAAAAAGGACATATTTCGCTTCGGCGCCATCCGCGTCCACAATTACACGGTCTTCAAACACGCCCGTGTCGGCCGCGCGGGAGACCGCGCCAAACCCCATCATCAATGCAAAAGAGAGTATCAACAGGCAGGATCGAAATCGCATGGGAGGGTACCCTTTAGTTGAGGGCTGATTTTCTTAAACTAAAGACTTCCGGGGCGGTTTCCAACGGGTAAACGGATTTGCCCTGCCTCTTCAATCGGGCATCAGGCCGAGCGGGCCAAAAGCGGGCGAATCAGGTCCCATGGGAGTCCAGGGTGAGACAGGAAATTTTGGAACAGGCGGACACCCTTGTCGTCAAGGTTGGGACCAATGTGCTTGCCGATATCAAAGGACGGCTCGATCCATCAAGGTTGGCCGACCTTGCCCAGCAAATCGCGGAACTCAAACAAGCGGGAAAGCGCGTTGTCCTCGTAAGTTCAGGAGCGATCGGCGCCGGGGTGGGGAGGTTGGGTCTTGGTGGCCGTCCCACGGACCTTCCCGGACTCCAGGCCTGTGCGGCGGTTGGTCAGTGTTTTTTGATGCGCGCATGGGAAGACGCGTTTCTCTCCCATGGAATCCCGACCGCGCAAATCCTCCTGACTGCAGGCGATTTTGATAATCGTACTCGCTATCTCAATGCCCGAAACACAATCCTCACACTCCTTGAGTGGGGCGCCGTTCCGATCATCAACGAAAACGACACGGTAAGCGTCGCGGAAATCCGATTTGGTGATAATGACACACTCGCCGCAATGGTGGCCAACCTTATCCGTTCACCCATTCTTGTGCTTTTGAGTGTGATTGATGGGCTGTTTGAACGCGATCCCAACACCGATCCCAACGCCAGGGTGATTCGTGAAATCCCAGAGATTGATGACGCGGTCCTCGAACGGGCTGGCGTAAGCAAAAGCGCACTCGGCACCGGGGGCATGAAAAGCAAGCTCAAGGCAGCCCGAATGGCTTCCGTGGCCGGAGCTTCGGTCTTCATGGCCCGTGGAACAGACCCGGGCATCCTCAAAGGTCTTTTTGGACCAGAGGAGAAAGGGACCCTCTTTTTGGCAAAAAAGGAGGGGCTTCCCTCATGGAAGCGCTGGATCGGTTACACCGCCCAACCGCGTGGAATTATCAGGGTCGATGCGGGTGCGGCGAAGGCACTTGTCTCAAAGGGCAAGAGCCTCCTCCCCATTGGCATCACCGAAGTCACCGGCAACTTTCACAAGGGCGCGGTGGTCACCATATTGGGCCCTGATGGTATCGAACTGGCCCGGGGCCTGAGCAACTATTCCGCGGCGGACGCCCTGCGTATCAAGGGACTTCGCTCCGAGGATATCGCATCGCGTCTTGGAGCTTTTGCTTATGCCGAAGTGGTCCACAGGGACAACCTGGTGGTGCTTTCCGAGGTTTAAAGTCGGACTGCGACAGGGATTTGCCCCGTGCGCAAAAAAGCAATCACCAAATCAAACTTCCCAACCCACCTAATCGGAACTTCCCAATGGATATTGTCGGTGGAAAAAATCAGGGAATGGGAAAGTCCATCACGCGTCGTCCACTTGGCTCCCCTTGCA
>CAWUOD010000120.1:0-7787 GCA_963923115.1 uncultured Singulisphaera sp. | reverse complement strand
GATCCTCTCTGGTCTCGTGGGCTCGGAGATGTGTATAAGAGACAGCCGGATGACCTCGCAAAAATGCGCTTTGAAATGGCTGTCGTTTACTTCATCCAAAAACCTGGCGAAATCCCCGGCAAGAGCCCGTAAAAGCATGCGAAACGGAGTTGCCTCATGCCAGCCGCATTCTTTCTGGATTTGCCCGACTTCCTTGGGAAGGTGGGGCGGGATTCGATGGAGTTGCCTTCCATTTTTCGACCACTTCCAGGCATCGATATGGACCGAAAGTAATTCATCCCAGGCAGGGTGAAGAACTTCCATTTCCCCGAGTAGAACCCACATTATCGCCGACTGCCTTGGGGGGGTAAGTCTTCCATTACTCCTGGAGAGCTTCACCACCATAAGCGGATCGGATGTATGAAACCAATCATTCCAATGGGCTTCCGTCCAATCTTCAGGTCGCCCAGCCATTGATTTTGCCTCAAAATCCGTGTCAAACCAAGGGTTCCGATTTGAGACAACGATCAATCTGACGGACCGCCTGGCGCAGTCGCTGCTCGTTTTCCACAAGTGCAAGTCGCAAATACCCTTCGCCGGCATCACCAAAGCCCCCACCAGGGCTAACCGCAACCTCCGCTTCCTCAAGAAGCTTCATCGAAAAATCGATGGAGTTCATTTTTTGTTGCCATTCGGGGGGGTATTTCGTCCAAACAAACATGGTGGCTTTGGGAGATTGGGTTTCCCAACCGATGCGCCTTAGCCCATCAACCAAAACATCCCTCCGCGCCTCATATTCCTTGGCTTGTTTTGAAACAAAGTCCTCACAATCGCGCAATGCGATAATTCCAGCGATCTGTACCGCCGCGAAAATTCCGTAATCGTAATACCCTTTGATCGTGGCCAGCGCCCGAATCATTTCAGGGTTTCCAGCGCAAAAACCGAGTCGCCAACCCGCCATGCTGTAGCCTTTGGACATGGTGGTGGTTTCCACACCCACATCCTTTGCGCCTGGAACGCTCAGAAAACTCGGGGCAAAATAGTCGTCAAAGCATACATCCCCGTAAGCAAAGTCATGAATGATCATGAAACCGTGTTTTTTTGCCAATGCGACAACATCGACAAAAAAGGATTTCTCGACGACCGTGGTTGAAGGGTTATGTGGGTAGTTGAGTATCACCACCTTGGGTTTGGGGTAGAGATGTTCCGCCATGTGCGCAATGTTGGAAAGGAACTGGTCGGGCTTTGTCGCATCAAGGCTGATCACATTTCCCGAGGCAAGCATAACGGAATAGACATGAATGGGAAAACTGGGTGCGGGAACAATAGCGGTGTCCCCTGGCCCCATAAGGGCAAGGCACATGTGGCTAAACACTTCCTTGGAGCCAAGACCAGCGATAATTTCGGTATCGCAATCCAGCTTCACTCCATGGCGGCGTTCATACCTGAGAGAAACCTCCCTACGAAGGTTTCGGAGGCCATTGGCAACGGAATATCCATGATTTCTTTCGTCACGAGCGGCTTCGATCAGCTTTTCAACCACCGTGTTTGGAGGCACATCACTTGGATTTCCCATTCCCAAATCAATAACATCAATACCCGCGCGACGCTTTTGGTATTTCAATGCGTTGATTTTGCCAAAAAGGTAAGGTGGAAGCCTTTTTACACGGTCAGCGACCTGGATCTTGAATGGGGTTTGCGGGGTATTTGGTTCAGATTGCATGGCGAAAAATAGGCCCTTTTATTCCTTAAATTTCAGCTAGGTTCGCAAAAGCTAGTCTACCCGGAATTGTCGGCAAACGCGATAGGCTTCACCATGGAAATCTGGTCCCGGAGTTCTTGAAAAATAGAAATCCATGCAAAGTTAACTGCCAAACTGCATAATATTTCCTGAACAGACGGAGCAGATTCATGACAACACGAGGTGGGGATTCGGGCACCGGGTACTATCCGCTGACGGAAAATGCCCATCAGTGGCCTAGCGTTCGCCAATTCAATGTTTTTTTGGCCAACCGGGTGGGTGGCCTGCTAAGTGTTGTCAGGCGGTTTGAAATATCAGAAGTCAAGATTGTTTCATTGATGGTTATTGATTCCGCGGATTGCGCAATCATTCGCATTGTTTTGAGCGAGCCGGAAAGGGCACGGGAAATTTTCAGCCAAGCCAATCTCCCAATCACGGAAAGCGACCTTTTGGTTGTCCGGCTTCCTGACAACGACCAACCTTTACTGGGCATTTTCAAGGAACTTTTGCAGGCGGAGGTTAACATCAATTACGCCTACCCACTCATGGTTGGTCCAAGGGGGAACGCGGCATTGGCTCTCCATGTGGAAGATTTGGAGTTAGCGGCCAAAACCCTGAATCTCGCTGGGTTTGACCTTTATACAGAAAATGATTTGGAATCGGGTGATCATTTGGCCTGAAAATGGGCCTTTTTAAAGCAAAAGTGCGGAAATTTCCAATTCAAGAAGTATTTTGGCCGTTTTTCGGGCGGTTGGCCTTTGTTCCGGGTCGGCATGGCAAAGGTTTTGACAAAGAACCTGAATCTTATTCCAAAATCTTGTTGTTTTTCCCGTTTTGGATTGGGTAGCTGGTGCCAAATTTCTCAAACCGGCACCAAGTGTCGCACCCAACGAATACAAATCGGCGGACTTTTCCCAGGTGTATTGTCCCGGCTTTGCTTCGGGCGCCAAAAAGCCAGGAGAATATAAAGGACCATGAAATGGGGTTCCAAGCTGCCTGGCCATTCCAAAATCGATCAAATAGGCCTTAGAGTTAAGAAATTGGCAGTTTTCCGGCCGGATGTCCGCGTGCACATACCCCTGAAGGTGCACTTTTGAAATGGTTTCCACCAGCTCCCGAATCTGCCCCAACCAAAAAATAATCTCTGTTTCACGAACCACCTGGAGAAGATTTTGAAACCGTTTCCAGGGAAATACCATAAAGGGAAATGGACCATTGGTTTCCTGCCCAATGGGTTTGAGAATTCCATTTGCCCGAAGCTTTGAAAGAACAAGGGCTTCGTTTTGAATCAATTCTTCTCCTGCCACATCAGGAACCAAACAGCCTTTCCAAAAAACAATTTGGGAAAAATCGTCGTTCAATGCCTTAAAAGAATGAACAGGCCCGGATACCTGAAGGGTTTCCAGAGCATGAAAGGAACCAGGTAGTAAACGGTTTTCAGGATTCATGGGGGTTAGCGAACGGTTGGCCCAGACCTATCTCCATCTAATAGACACCGTTTTAACACCAAGGCTTCCGAAAACGCCATAGAGAGCCAACCCCCGAGATGAAAACCTTGGAACCCAAAACGGTTTACTGCATTGCCACCCTTGATACCAAAGGGCCGGATGCGGAATTTGTAACCCATTTGATCAGAGGATGGGGGCTTAATGTTGTGCTTTTGGATGTGGGAACCCAAAGCCCCCCCACAGTGAAAGCCGATCTGGGCCGGGAAACCCTGGTTAACCCAAATCAATTAATAAACTTTTCACGCGCGGAAGCCATTGAGGAAATGGCTTCCGCCTTGACCTCCTTTCTGAAATCGGAATTTGCCTGTGGAAGACTTGGTGGGGTCATCGGAATGGGTGGCACGGGGGGAACCGCCCTGATTTGTCCGGCCCTCCGAGCCCTGCCCATTGGGTTACCCAAGGTAATGATCTCCACGGTGGCAAGCGGGGACACAAAGCCCCATGTGGGAACCAGCGACATTTTCATGGTGTACCCCGTTGTGGATGTTGCCGGCCTCAACCAGGTCTCCCGAACGGTTTACGCCCAGGCGGCCGCCGCAATTGCAGGAATGATGGAACACCAAATTCCACAAGAAACAAAGGCAAAAAAAACCGTTGGGATTACGATGTTTGGGGTCACAACCCCATGTGTCACAAGAATAAAAGACCTTCTGGAAACGGCTGGCTGGGAGGTTTTCACCTTTCATGCAACGGGAACAGGTGGCCGCGCGATGGAATCGCTGGTCGCCTCGGGTTTCCTTTCAGGCGTGATTGATTTGACAACCACGGAGGTGGCGGATGAAATTGCCGGAGGGATATTCCCGGCGGGACCTGAAAGAATGGATGTGATTCTTGAATCAAGAATTCCCTATGTTCTAAGTGCCGGGGCCATGGACATGGTCAATTTTGGCGCCTTCGATTCGGTGCCCGCAAAGTATCAAAACCGTAATCTTTACAAGCACAATTCCCAAATAACCCTGATGCGAACCACGCCTGAGGAAAACAGAACCGCAGGGGAGTGGATCGCAAAAAAACTTGTGGGTTCAAAAGGCCCCTGGCGGGTGATTTTTCCGTTGGGTGGAGTCTCATCACTTGATGCCCCCGGAAAACCGTTTGAGGACAAGATCGCTGACGAGGCATTTTTTCAAGCGGTGGAGAGCGGTTTGGGGCGGGAATCAAATCGGGTCACAAGAGCCCCCCGCCACATCAATGACACAGGGTTTGCCCAGGCGGTCACAGATCAGTTTTTAAGCTTGGTGGAAAAGGAAAACCGGGAGAGTAATTGATGGAACGGAAGGAAATTCTTGATAGGCTCAGGGCAAAAAGATTGGCTGGCATTCCGATCATTGGCGGTGGGGCGGGAACAGGCCTAAGTGCAAAATGTGAAGAGGCAGCTGGAATTGATTTGATTGTAATTTACAATTCTGGCAGATTCAGAATGGCAGGGAGGGGCTCTCTATCCGGTTTGATGCCCTATGGTAATGCCAATGATATTGTAATCGAGCTGGGGCATGAAGTTTTGCCCGTTGTGGATCATACCCCGGTACTTGCGGGAGTTTGCGGCACGGATCCCTTCATGATTCGTGGAAACCTCCTCAAACGACTTAAGGATATGGGATTTTCCGGTATTCAAAACTTCCCAACGGTCGGCCTTATCGATGGAGTATTCCGGGCAAATCTGGAGGAAACGGGAATGGGATTCGCCTTGGAGGTGGAGCTTATCTCACATGCCCGGCAAATGGACTTGCTCACCACCCCCTACGCATTTGATCCGGAGCAGGCTCGGAGCCTGGTTCAAGCCGGAGCAGATGTCCTGGTGGCCCATATGGGGCTAACCACCAAAGGAACGATCGGGGCCAAAACCTCACGATCCATGCAGGAATGTGTTGGCGAAATTGCGGCAATAGCCCAGGCCGGAAAGAGAATTCGGCCCGATGTGATTGTCCTTTGTCATGGGGGTCCCATCGCCGAGCCGGAGGATGCGCAATTTATCCTGGACCGAGTACCGCAATGTGACGGTTTTTATGGTGCCAGCTCCATGGAAAGGCTACCCACCGAAATGGCCATCACCGAACAGGTGGCCCGTTTTGGAAAGTTGAAATTCCCCACACAATCCTGACGCCAAGTTTAAGGAGAAACTCCGATTGTTTTTTGTATAATTCAAGGAGCAACAGGAGCATTCATGAGACCCAAGGCACGACTCGTTCTTGAAGATGGAACCATCTTCGAGGGGCAATCATTCGGATCCCGGGCGACCAAAACAGGTGAGGTTGTTTTCAACACCAGCCTGTCCGGGTACCAGGAGATTCTGACCGACCCATCCTACAAGGGTCAAATTGTCACCATGACCTATCCCCAAATAGGCAACTATGGAATTAACTCGGGTGACAAGGAATCAGGCGGGGTTCATGTGTCGGGTTTTGTCATTCGTGACCTTTCCCCGTTGGCAAGCAATTACCGGTCGGAAGAAACCCTGGAAGCGTATCTGGATCGGAATGGAGTGCCGGGAATCTGCGGGATTGACACCCGTGCCTTGGTGAGACACATTCGCAGCCGTGGGGCGATGAAAGGAATCATTGATTCGACAAACCGGAGTGATCACGAACTCCTGGATTTGGCCAAAAATTCCCAATCCATGGTGGGTAGCGACCTTGTAAAAGAAGTCGCGCCGAAGGTGTCATCGGATTGGACCGAAGGTTTCCACACCCCTCTGATGACTCAAATCCCAAAAGCGGCCCCCAAACACAAAGTGGTGGCTTTGGATTTTGGGATGAAAACCAACATTTCCCGTTGTTTGGTCCAATCCGGTTGCATTGTGAAAATTCTCCCCGGGACCGCAACAGCAGAGGAAGTTTTGGCGGAAAAACCTGATGGAGTTTTTCTGAGCAATGGGCCTGGCGACCCGGAAGCCGTCACATACGGCATCCAAACCATCAAGGGTTTGCTGGGCAAGAAGCCCATATTTGGCATTTGTTTGGGACATCAGCTCCTGTCTCTTGCTTTGGGCGCCAAGACATTCAAACTCAAATTCGGCCACCGTGGCGCCAATCACCCAGTTCTGAACAGGGAAACCGGGAAAGTGGAGATCACCACGCAAAACCATGGTTTTGCAGTGGATCCGGCCAGCCTTCCGGATGGGGTTGAGGCCACCCATATCAACCTCAATGATCAAACCCTCGAAGGAATCAGTCACAAAGGTTACAAGGCGTTTAGCGTACAATACCATCCGGAAGCAAGCGCGGGCCCCCACGATAGCAGCTACCTTTTTGGGGAGTTTGTAAAGCTCATGGGACCAGGCGCAGTTTAGTTTTAAATCCAGGATTTCAAAATGATTTCCACAGGGTGCATCGCGACAATCCTCCTTTGCCTTCCAGCATGGGAGGAAGCGTCCGCCCAGGGAAGCTTTGTTTATTATCCAAAAGGGGATCAATCGAAAATCCCTGCTATCTATCGTTTGGATGAAAAAAAAGTCGAATACAAACTAGTTTTAAAAAATCGCAAGGAAAGCCTTGGGATTACGATTCACGAGGTGACTTTTCCGTCACCCTATGAAAGTCCCCATCCCGAAAACAACACAGTTTGGTGTGAGTACTATCGGCCAATTGGCTTGGCCAAAGGGCCTGGTGTTGTGGTCCTCGACATATTGGGTGGGGACCAAAGCCTTTCCCGCACCATTGCGACTCAATTGGCAAGACAGGGAATCCATGCCCTTTTCATGCAGTTGGCGTATTACGGCCCCAGAAAGCCCAAAAATACCAAAATAAAACTCCTTAGCACCGACATTCTCCAAACCGTCCGGGCCATCCAGCAGAGCGTTCTTGACCTCCGGGTTGCCGCCGCGTTCCTGGAATCCCGAACAGAGGTTGATCCTTCACGGATAGGAATCACGGGGACCAGTTTGGGGAGTTTTTTTTCAGCTCTGGGAGCTGAAACAGAGTCCAGGTTTAGCCGCTGCTCTGTTTTGTTGGGTGGCGGGGGTTTTGTTGACGGATTTTATGATCATCCAGAGGCAGCAATCTTTCGGGCGGTTTGGGAGGGGTTTGGTAATACAAAATCCAGGGCCAAGGAACTCCTTGCTCCTTATGATCCGCTGACCCGTGCCTCGGAACTCAAAGAAAAAAAACTGCTGATTATGGCCGCCTCCAGGGACGAGGTTGTTCCTCCCTCCATGGCGAAGGCTCTTTGGGAAGCATCCGGAAAACAGAAGATTGTCTGGTATGAGGCGGGGCACTATAGCGCAATACTCCACCTTCCGGCCGCCATCTCCGAAATCACAAAACTGATGAAAGAGTAAGGGCCGGGGATTTTCCCCAGCCCTTTTGGATATTCAATTTAAAGCCCGGTTGTTCACCGGACTTTCGAGCATCGAGTTATCGTGAATTTTTCTTGCGCTCGTTTTCCTTCAGATACAACTTGCGCATGCGTATTCCCTTGGGAGTGATCTCCACAAGTTCATCATCCTCGATGTATTCGAGTGCCATTTCGAGGGAGAACTCGCGTGGCGGTTTAAGAGGAGTGGACTTTTCCGAGCCGGAGGCCCGCATGTTTGTGAGTTTCTTTTCGCGGGTAACATTTACAGT
>CAWUOD010000119.1:0-7855 GCA_963923115.1 uncultured Singulisphaera sp. | reverse complement strand
CGCTGCGAACGCGGTCGGGAAGTATCGCGGAAGAATCACGGATTTGCCCGGGTGAAAGAACCCAGCGACCTGGCGCGGGCTCGGTTCCCAGCCAACGCTTTTCGATCGCCGCGCGCCAAAGCCCGGCCGGATCCAGCCCACCGGGAAAAATCCCCCCCAGACCGACGATGGCAATCGGGCAATCCCGGTATGGGGCGACTTTTCCTGGCATGGAACCATTAGCCTCCGGCTAGGAAAGGGCGGCCTGGTTGCGGACAAACGCCCTTGCCAGTGCGGGATCCGCGATGGACTCCACACCCTCCATCCGGGCAATGGGCAAGCCCTGGAGCGTCACGAAATCGATATCCCCAAGGACCTGGCCCTGGGTGCATTTGCGGATGCGAAGCACCGCCCGGCAACCATCCGCGGGGAACACATGAAACTGGCGGAAGCTTGCCACATGAGATGGAAGACAGGGCATCCCAAGCTGGGCCTGGCTGTAAAGGATCATCATCTGAAAAGCGCAATCAAGCGCCAAAGGATCAAGGATCCAGCGGGAACGATGCGGGCTCTTCATCCAGGCCGAAGGCGACGGCGATGCCCCCACGCGACAGATGATTCCCGGCTCCGAGGAACCAAGTGACGAATATCCATCGATGGCGACAATACCCTGCCATGCGGGACCGTGGAAAAGGAGCCTGGAATACCAATCGGATTGCGGATAGGGGTAATCTCCGCGAATCCGGGGGGATGGAAAAGGCGTGGTTGGGACAGCCCGTCCGCCCATCGGCGCGAGAAGGATGGCGGCCCGGGCAAGAGGCGCCTGGGCTTGCGAACCGCGCGGGCCCCGAAGTTCGGCGCGAACCGCGACCTCATCCGCCTCGGAGAAATCGAGCCGCGCGGCAAACGCCGAGATGTCCACCGCGTTGGAGCCCTCAAGCTTCACGCCATGGAGAACCCGGAGGTCGTCAAACCCCGTGACCTGGTAGCCGGGATTGGTGTGACATGCCGCCTGACCCAACCATTCGGCAAGAAACGCGGTAGGCACCACAGGCCTACCATCGAGCACATGATCGGCGAGGACCGGGTGGGACGAGAGGTCAATCCGGCGATCAAAGGATTTTTCGAGGGGAAGGGTTTTCGCGGTCCCGGGCGTCTCCGCGACATGGGGAACCGCATCGGGTTGCACCCGGGCCAAAGGCGCGGCCTGGGGCGCCGCGATCATATCCGTGGGGAGTTCGGGAAGCCGGGAATTGGGGGCGAGTGCGACCACTTCAGCCAAGGGTTCCGGACCCGAGCAGATTTCGCGGGCGAGGAATCGCGCCCCTTCCACCAGGGGGATCAGGCCAACTCCCTCTGCGGCGAAGATCGCCTTGAGTCCGCCATGGACCATTCCGCCTTCCCATGGGCCCCAATCGACCACACGAACGGAACAGGAGGGGTGAACGGACGCAAACCAGCGGGCAATGGTCGCGAGCGATTCATTGGCGATGGCGTAATCCGACTGGCCCAATCGGCCAAATCTACCTGTGGACGATCCGAACAGGCTTAAAAATCCGAGCCTGCCCAAATCGGCCGTGGAAAGAACATGAATCAGTCCATCCAGCTTGGCGGCAAGAACCGAATCCATCTGTGCCGGAGTCTTGTCGGCAAGCCTCGCGTCGGCGAGGATGCCAGCGCCATGGACAATACCGCGAATCGGGCCGTAACGACGAACCAAACCCGCGAGAGTTTCCCGAACCGCCGCGGCATCGGTCACATCAAGCGACACATATTCCGCCGGGGAACCGGCCGCCCGAAGGGCTTCAAGGTTGCCCCTGACTTCGCGCGCGGCGAGAATGGCACGCGCCGATTCAAGGATCTGCTTGGGGGATAGTTTGGTCGGGCTGTGGGCGGCGATGGCTTTGCGCACCTCCGCCTCACCCACAACGCCACCAAGCCACTGGGGCTCGGCATCGGGAAGTGGGGTGCGCCCGCAAAGAACAAGTCGCGGCTTCAGGGTTTTCGCCAATTCGAGAGCGCAAACAGCGGTGACACCCCGGGCACCTCCGGTGACAAGAACGAGATCATCCGGCTGGATCGGAGCGGGGCGAACGCCCGTTATTGGCCCCTCGGAAAGGGTAAGCACCTTCGGCCCGCCATTGCCAAGGACGAGTTCCTCAAGACCCGGTCGGCCAATCCAGGAGGCGACAGTCGGGTCGAGCCCGCCAACCACGCGGATAACCTGGGAGCAAACCCCACGGGCCTCCCAGCGAACGGTCTTCACAAGGCCGGACAACCCACACGCAACCAGGGCGTTGCGGCCGGGAAAAGCGACACCCTGGGGCTCGGCCGCCACAAGACAAACCTGCGCCGGGCCACGGTTGGCGGAATCGGAAAGCGGATTGAGCGCCGCCTGAACCCAGGCAAGGGCACGATGTTCCAGATGCCTTGGTGTGAGCGGACTGTTGGAAAAGCCCGCGACAATCACCAGGGCTTCAAGCCGCTCGGGCAAGGAGGCGGGATCCGCAAGGAGGGCGAGGTCGGCCCGGGCCCCCTGGTTGCGCAAGCCTTCAAGGACCGGCCCGCCACTGACGGCGTCCTCGGACAAAACCACCACGCGCGTTCCGGGGACAATCCACGATGGAGGCGGATTGGATGGGACATCGCGCGGGACAAGTCGAAATCGGGACAAAGCCGAGGGGGCAAGTTGCAAATCGGTCGCCCGGGGCGACAGATTCGCGTTTTCCCTCTTTTCGGTCACCTCGAGAGCGGGCTGACTAGCGCCCTGCTCCCGTGGTGACCGTTCGGGAAAAAAAGCGGGGGGCCCTCCCGAAAGGTGGTCGGCGAGTTGGCGAAGCGTCCGAAGGGTTCCCATGTGTTCCGCCCCGACAGCCGGAGCGCCTGGCAAGGCTTCCTGAACCGCCGAAAGGATTTCCACACGCTTGATCGAGTCGATCCCCAAATCCGTGTCCAGCGCCATGTCCGGTTCGAGGGTCTCTTCCGGATAGCCCGTTTTCTCCGCCACTACACGGGTCAAAACCGCCAGGGCCTGGGGTTTGTTGCTTGTGACCGGGACAGAGGCGGGAGCCTTGAGCGATTCGGTTTTGGGTGCCTCGACCTTGACCTGCGCGGGGCTGAAAGCTGGTTGCGCTCCGCCCGAAAGGTGGTCGGCGAGTTGGCGAAGCGTCCGAAGGGTTCCCATGTGTTCCGCCCCGACAGCCGGAGCGCCTGGCAAGGCTTCCTGAACCGCCGAAAGGATTTCCACACGCTTGATCGAGTCGATCCCCAAATCCGTGTCCAGCGCCATGTCCGGTTCGAGGGTCTCTTCCGGATAGCCCGTTTTCTCCGCCACTACACGGGTCAAAACCTTCAAGGCGCCGGAGTTTACTGGCGCCGCAACCACAGGAGCAGGGATCTCGACAGGCTTGGGAGGAGGCGGTGTCACCGCCACGGGTGCCGGGGCAACCACAGCAACAGGTGCCGTAACGATTGGTGCATGAACGATTGGTGCCGGGATGGGCTTGGGCGCGGCAACCACTGGCGGCACGACAGGGGGCGCGACCACAGGAGCCACAACCGCGGGAGCCGCAGGAGCCACCTGGACAGGCGAATGGGCAACCTGCGTTGCAACGACTGGGGGAGCCACCGCCACAAAACCGGTTCCGCCCCGGAACTGGGTTTCAATCAGCGACTGGAGAGTGCGCTGGGCGAGTTCCTGTCCCTCAAGGAATTGACGGTGAAGTCGCGCTGTCTGTTCCTGAAGCTGTTGGAGGGCAGCAAGGGTTTCGCGGCTGAAAGCCAGGCTGCCCGAAGGAGCGACACCTGATGGCTGTGTGTTGTTTTGGGAATCCATGGATGCAACCGGGTGGTATGCCTTTCTGGGGGGAACAAGTCCGGCATCGCGGTGATTGCCCGTTGGGGAATCCACGATGGTGGGTTTAACAGGAATCGAAACAGGCGCGGGGGCCCTGGGAAGTTCAACGGACGGTTTGGCTTCGGGAAGGGGACGGTCCGCTTTGGGGCGATCGACTTTGGGGCGAACAAGTCCACCCGCGACGGGAACGACAAACGCGGACTTTGTGGGCACGCGTTGCTCCCACTCCCCGGCATCCCACGCTTGCAGATTCACCGCATGCCCGCGGGAGGCAAGATGGGCGAGGATATGAGCCAGAGGGGCGAGTCCGATCCCTCCCGAGGGATCAATGGCAAGAGGGCTCGCCGCATCGCCCAGAGTGGCCGCGACAAGACCGGAGAGTTTGCGGCTGGGGCCACATTCGATGAATGTGTCGAAACCCTTCGAGGCCAAATTCGCCAGGGTTTCGGCCCACTGGACCGGTTGGGCGAGTTGACCCGCCAAAAGGGCGCGGGCGCCACCGGAATCGGGGGGATATTCCCGGGCAGTGACATTGGCAAAAACCGGAAACGATCCAGGACCGAATGGCTCGGGGGCCAGCGCGGCCTGCATCGGCGCGACAGCATGGACCATCGCCGAGGTGTGGAACGCATCCGCCACATCAAGGATCACACTTCGGATCCCCTGTTGTGTGAGAAGCACATGCGCCCGGTCCACCATCTCGCGTGGGCCGGCGAAAACCACCTGGGTGGGCGAGTTGCGATTGGCCAGGCTCAAAGGGGAGCGGATCGTGTCGAGAACCTTTCGGGCCTGTTCCTCGGGCGCAAGCACGGCAAGCATTGCGCCGCGCACCCTGGTCCCCGGGGATCCCGATTGGCTCATGAGGGAAGCCCGCTGGGCGACCAGTTCGAGCATGGCGTCAGGGGTGAGCCGGCCGGCCGCGGCCAAAGCGGTCCATTCGCCAAGACTATGCCCGGCCGCCGCCTGGGCCTTGACTCCGAATCGTTCGAGAACACGAAAAGCGCCCAGCGAAAGGCCTGCCAGAGCCACCTGGGCATAGCGCGTATCGCGGATCCTTGAACGCCAGATTTCCATTTCGTTTTCGGCAAAGGCCCGGATCGGGTAAACCACCCCGGAAAGGGGTTCATTGCCGGGGAAGCGCTTGGCGAAGTGCGTTTCCGCCCGAACGAGCATGTCGCGCATCTCGGGGAAGCGAATTGCCAAACGAAGCAGCATGTCGGGTTCCTGGGAACCCTGACCAGGGAAAAGGAGCGCGACCGCTCCGCGCATTGGACCACTGCCGCGGTGAATCCCGGCATCCGCCTCATGGCGCAGGGCTTTGGCGACCAACTCCGTGGGGGATGGTGTCCGGGCCCGACCCCGGTTGTGGACCGAGCCGACAAGGCTGATGCGGAAAGGATCCGCCGAACGGAAAGCCGAACGAGTCTCCCGGGCGACAATCTGGGCCCACTCGTGTTCGAGCAGACTCGGGTGTCTTTCGCCCAATCGCTTTTGCAACCCGGCAAGCTTATCCGCCAACCCCGTTTCCGTGGTCGCGCTCAGCGCCGCGAACCAGACATCCGGATCCCATGTCACCGGCGTTTCGACCGGCGTGGGAGATTGCTCAAGAATCAGGTGATAGTTGCTGCCTCCAAAGCCGAATGCGCTGACGCCCGCGCGGCGGGGGGGAAGCGACCCATCGGCCCCGGGCCGGGAAATCCAGGGGCGGGCCCGATCCGCGATATAAAAAGGACAGTTGGGATCCTTGAGGGCGGGCTGGGGCTCGCGGACCTTGACGGTTGGCGGAATCACGCCCAGTCGCACCGCGAGCAACGCCTTGATCAGGCCGGCGGCCCCGGCGGCGGCCTTGGTGTGGCCGATTTGCGCCTTCACAGATCCCAAAGCGCACCAATGTGGGGCCCTGTCGGTTTTGGCGACGCCCGAAGCCGAAAAAACATCGATCAGGCCGGCAAGTTCCGTCGCGTCGCCCACCTTGGTGCCGGTGCCGTGCGCCTCGACAAGGCCAATGGTCGCGGGATCGATTCCCGCGGATTCGTGCGCCGCGCGCAAACAGGCGATTTGCCCTTCCTTGCGGGGGGCATGCACGGCGCTGCCCAAGCCATCGCTTGAAGCGCCCATGCCCTTGATAACGCCAAGGATGTTGTCCCCGTCACGCCGGGCTTTGTCCAATCGCTTGAGCAACACCAGGCCAACGCCTTCGCCAAGGATCGTTCCATCGGCATCCTTGTCGAACGGACGGGCCGCGCCCGACTTCGATAGGGCAGGGGTTTTGCTGAAACAGGCGTACATGAACGGATCGTTGAATGTGTCGACGCCGCCGCTGATCACCAGGTCCGACTTGCCCGCCTGGAGTTCCATGACGGCCATGTGGATCGCGGCCAGCGAGCTTGCGCACGCGGCATCCACGACACAGTTGCTGCCACCCAGATTGAACCGGTGGGCGATACGACCCGCGACCACATTCCCCAAAAGCCCGGGGAATGAGTTTTCCAGCCAAGGCGGGTAAAGGTCGAGCATCGAGCCGACGACGCGGTTGGCGACCGAGGCATCGACGCCTTCTTCTTCGAGGATCTTTTTCCAGCGGTTCCCATCAAGCCTTGTTCCCAAAGGAAGCATAAGCTGCTGGGCGCCTGTGACCCCAAGGATCACCGATGTGCGGGCACGATCCCACGGACGGCCCGGGATCCCCTCGCCAAGGGAAAACCCCGCCTCAAGAATCAGGCGGCGGGTGGCCCAAAGGGACAAAAGTTGCGAAGTGTCTGTTGCTTGAAGGCCGGTCGGGCTGAGGCCGAATTCGGCAGGTGTCAGGGGGATTTCGTGGAGGAATCCACCCTTGTCGGCATAAACCCGATCGGGTGCGGCCGGATCGGGATCGTAGTGGTCCCGGGGATCCCAGCGGCCACCGGGGATGGGCCCAATCCGGTCCTCGGCATGACAGATCGATGCCCAATAGGACTCACGGTCGGGGCTGCCCGGAAAAAGGGCTCCTGCTCCGATGATGGCGATCGGTTCGAAAGTCTGCTGGGTCATGCGGTCCTCCCGACCGTGTGAGCCGATGCATGGGCGGCGGAATCACCCGCCTCGATCAACCGACCCAGGGTCTGGGTATCGAACGGGGCCACACGGGGCAGCGGAATCGGCGCCCCCTGAAGTGTAAGCATGCGCCACCGGGAAATCACAGCCGCCCCGGCAAGGATTTGCTGATTGACCTCGCCCGCATGACGATTTTCGGGAACCTCAAGATGGCTCCCCTTCGCCCAGGCATTGAACGCGCCCATGGCGGGACCGGCCCAAATTTGGAAATCGGCCTGGCGATCGTTCACGCCCGAATTGGCCCACCGGGAGGCCAGCCCCAGATACCATCGGAAGACAAGGGCCATCTTGTGCTTGGGATCGCGCTCGGCCCGCTCGACCTGCGCGGGATCGCGCTGGCTGAAAAAAGCACGGGTTTCCTCCCAGATTTTCGAAAGCGGCGCCCGGAAAATCTTGGCCTCGATCGCTTCGCGTTCGGAAGCGGGAATCGATTCCATGTCGGGATATTGGCGATAGAGATCGTAAAGCTTTTGGGCCCGGGGCGCGAACAGGGTTCCGCGCTTTAACACCTGGAGCTTGATCCCCATTTCAAACATGTCCGCCGCGGGAGCCATGATCACATCGGCCGGGTCGGCCTGGGAAAGCATGCGCCGGGCGATATCCGAGCTTCCCGATTCGAGGCACGCCTGATTGATGCTTCCGGTGACGACATAAGCCGCGCCCATGGCAAACGCGGCCGCGACGGAGTGAGGCGTCGCGATTCCGCCGGCGGCGCCCACACGGGTTCTTTGCGCATGGGGGATATGCGCCTGGATCCGGTCACGAAGCGCCAAAAGGGAGGGGAAAAGGCCCACAAGCGGACGGTTGTCGGTGTGGCCGCCCGAATCGGCTTCGGCTGTGAGATCATCCGCGACGGGGATTTGCGCGGCCATTTCGGCCTGATCGGGGCGAATTTTCCCCTGGGCCACAAGTTTTTCGAGGATAACG
>CAWUOD010000118.1:0-7871 GCA_963923115.1 uncultured Singulisphaera sp. | reverse complement strand
ATCCTCTCTGGTCTCGTGGGCTCGGAGATGTGTATAAGAGACAGGCCTGGGACAGGTCGATCGATCCGGAAAGGAACGCCCTCAGGCTGAATTCCCCAGGTTGCGCCAGGCGGGCACCCTGGCCCACCAGATGCTGGACCAGAATCTCCACCAACGGAACCGATCCCACAAGGTGGATTTCAGCCGACTCCTGGCGTGTATAGCCTCTTCCAGGCGGCCAAACATGCACCGCCGCGGGAATGGAACCAACCAAAGGCAACGAAAGAACCCCCTCCATCCAAATCCTTTTGGAGATGGGGCGGGCGTTCCAGGAGTCGGAATGAATATCAGGGGGTGAACCGGAAATTGGGCAAAAAAGGCCAGCAATCATCAGGTGGCATCCGCCGCCACTAAGTCGGACCACCGCCCTTTCCGAAGGTTCGGCGGGTGTCGCAAGAGCCACAATCACCTCATCGAGGGCGTGGATTGTCCTACCAGAAAGCATGGCGATGTTCCCCGGGCCCTATTTCTGCTATTCAGGCCCCAATCATGGCAATTGCCAACCGAGAACTATTTGGATGCCCGCTTTTGAATGTCGGCATACCAATCCTTGAATGCCTGTATCCTGGCCGCGAATCCGGTGGGGGCGGCCTGATCCTTCACGGTCCGGACTTTTCGGCGGGAATAATCCTCTTTGGGAGCGGCTTTTTGAGGCGCGAAAACCTCAACCGATCCATTCGTTCCCTCGGCGGCCATGGGAAGCTTTTTGGGATGCAACAGCTTCCTTTCCGACAATGACCAGAGACTCGACGCGATGAAGTAAAGGCACATCCCTGCGGCCACACGGTAAAACATCAGCCCCATGACCATCGTCATGATCATGGTCATCTTCTGTTGCATTTCCTGCTCCTCTGTCGTGGGAGGAGGCATGAACCACTTTTGCTGAAGCACCATGAATGCCATAGCGAACAAAGGCAAAAGGTTGAAAGATGGACCAAAATACAAAAACGATCCATAATCCGAGGGCCGGCTTATCCAGGGAATCCCGTCTCCCCAGCTAAACATCGCATCGGGAGCGGCAAGATTATGGATCCAGGTGGGCCAAAACGGTTCCAGGCGAAACCGGATGCTTTCCTGCAGGGCGAAATAAAGCCCCATGAAAATAGGCATCTGAAGCAATATCACCCAACAGCTTCCCACCGGGTTGATCTTGTATTTGCGGTAGAGCTCCATTTGGGCCCGGGCGATTGCCTGTTGATCGCCCTTGAGTTTCGCCTGCATCGCTTTCAATTCGGGACCAAGCTGTTGCATTTTCAGGCTCATGATCGCTTGTTTGCGACTCATCGGGAACATGATTCCCCGAACCAGGATGGTCAGAACGATGATGCACAACCCCAAACTGGGAATGACAATGCTCATGAAGGCCAGGACCTTGTGGAGCAGATTCGTGAAGAAAATCACCACCCACGAAAACCCGAAAAACCATCGACCAAACGCCGAGGGATAGTCGACAATCGTGCCAAGCTTGAGAGTGTCCGAATATCGCGAAATCAGCTTGGGATCAACCTTGTGCTCGCCGCGGGCATACATGATCTGGGACGGTTTTGCCGGTCCATGATAAAGGATGTACCGGTGGTTCGCGGTTTGACCGGGTTTGAGCTCCATCGGAGCGCTACTCACCCGAATGGTCACATCATCCTGGAAAAGCGCGTTGGTTTTGTCGGGGTCCTGAAAATCAACGGCGACATACCTGAAGGAGCCCCCCTCGGGATTGCTCTCCCAAATATATCTCAAAGAGATCTGGGTTTGCGGCACCAGTTCGGCCGCGGCTTTGCGGGCCGCGTCGGTTGGCGCGACCCAAAAAATTTGGGCGCGACCATCCGCCCCGCGCACAACCAGTTGCCCCTCCGGCTTGCTGAGCAATACCCCCTTGAAAAGAGCCACCTCAACAGTTGGCCTCGCCCTTCGGATCACGAAGGCGTCTTCTTTTTGGCGGTCATCAATCGCTATGGCCGATGTGAAATATTGAACCGCGACGGCGGCATACCGGATGAATCGGTCAGGAGAATCCACCTCATAACCGCCCAAACCCGAGCTCAGGGTGCGACCATCCTGATAATCCCTGTCAAAATTGCCTTTTCGGTCCTCATGACCAATCATGCTGTTTTTGAAAATCGTGGTGTACCACGCCCCCTCAATCGGAAGGCCGCGCCCACCGGTAAGCTGGTAACGAAAAGGCACCGATTTTCCATCACCCGGAAGACTTTCCCGGGACACCCTGATCTCCAAACCCAGGTGATATTCCCCTTCATAGAGGGAAAAAATCTTCTCAACCCGGATGTCGCGGAGGGTTGTGCGGAAGGTGACCCAAACACCTTTCGCGCCATCTTCCCGGGTTACTTCCTGGACCGGTTTGCCACCGGGGCCGGCCACAACATCCCAATTGGCTTTGCCAAGAGTGTCCAGGGGATATTCGCCCAAGCCATCGCCAGCGTAATGGTAAAGCAAAAACGACCCTGCCCTGGTGGTCTCATCCTGTGGGATGAGGTCCAGGGTCGTGGGCTCTCCATTCCCATCCCTGACCAAAACACCATTCAGATCCGCTTTGGGAAACTTGTTGAGAACAAGCGAGCGAACGCAGGCACCCTGCGGATCCAGCTTGGCCTCGATGTGGAAATCACTGTCCTTTTTTCCCGAGCCCAGAGTCACCCAGGTTTCCGGTTTCCAGGGAGCAAACGACTTGGCAAGGGATGCCCCCGGGGAGGGGACATCCTTTTGGCCGGGTTTTGCCGGGTTTTTCTCCCCGCCTGATTTCGGGGCGGCGGCATCCACTCCGGCTTCAATCTTTTCAGAATCAGCCTTTTCGACCTTTTTGGGTGGGAACAACATGTTTCCCAGTTCCATCCACAAAAGGAACATGCCGAAAATCAAAAAAATCGACCACCAGTTATTCTGACGCATGGGATCCGAGGCCAGGGGTTGCGAATGGAGGGAGGGTTCACGCCAAAAAGCGCCTGCCCAACCAAAAAATTACCTTCCAGAGCGAAGTCGATCGCCAAGGAAATTATTAAGTTCAGGAATCGCGTGAATCTTTTTCACCGTCGTGTCCAAATCATAGGCCACCCGGCGAAAATGAATCCGGCCCGAATCATCAAGGACGACATAACACGAGCGCGGATCCATGTCACGAGGCTGACCCACCGACCCCACATTGCACATAATTTTATGGTCGCCGGGAAAGAATGTGTAATCAAACTGATCCGGGGACTGAAAGTTGAATTGGTTGGAGTCCAGTTGGGTGAAAATCCCTGGAACATGGGTATGTCCCTGAAAGCAGATTTTTGGAATCCGCTGAAAAATTATATCCATCTTTCGCTGATTATAAATATCATCCGGAAACACATATTCATTCATTGGATTCCTGGCCGAACCATGAACAAACAGGTAAGGATCCTCGCGATGCATTTTCGGCCGATCGGAAAGAAATTCCCAACGCTCCTGACGACGCATTGGCGATTCCCCGGATTGCTCCAATTGGTCCCGGGTCCAGAATATTGCCTGCTCGGCAGCTGGATTAAATCCCTCCGGGTCGAATATCGCCGCATTGTCATGATTGCCAAGCAAAACCAAATCAAAATCGCGAACAAGGTCCACGCATTCCCTGGGATTTGGACCGTATCCAACCACATCCCCAAGACAATAACGCTTCGTTATTCCTTGTGCTTTAATGTCTTCAAGAACCGCAGTTAGCGCTTCCAGATTGCCATGTATATCACTAATGATTGCCTTCACAGACATTTTCCCGACATTTCCCAGAGCTCCTGGGGGACAGAATCAGACCTTCTTATATTTTAGCCTACCGAGAATACGGCTATTATCCAAAAAAAGCCAATAATTCTCATCGGGTTTCCGAAATGGAATTTGACTCCCAATCCCTGGATTGTTGCTTCCAAAATCGAACATCCTGATCTGGATGATGCAAAGCCCAGATCCGCTGTGCTATCTTTGCCAACATATCCACTGAACTTTCCGTCCCACCCTTGGGATTCATCCGAAATTCCGGCTTGGGATTGGAAATATGAAGAGGCGCTCCAGGCCTACCCTCGATCGAATTCGTCTCGCCGACTGACAAGACATTTTGCGCGTCACCGGGAACCCCAACCATGGGCCTTTCCCCTGGTTGCGAAAACACCACAGATCCTCCTGGACTGAAAGTCCTCAACCAGACAACCGGATGAATTTCAGGCTTTTGCCGGTTGATGGGAAGCTGGGGCGCCCCGGCAGGAATGATCGAATTGGGAACCAATCCCTCTATGCGAAGCTCATAACGCCCGGTTTGGGGCACCACAAAAAAGATGTGGGATTCAAAAACCGCGCTTTGCATGGTGTGGTCGATAAGAAGAGGCGGGCCGGAGGCCTGGCCCAAAATCGACCGGTCTGCCAAACGAAGCTCGCCCTTTGTCGGCTCCACCCTGACCAGTTTGGGCTTGAGGTCAGCTATGGGCATTCGACTCGCCTTACGGTCTGTTTTGTTGAAATAGGGATCGCGTGGTTCACGCCACTGAACCGTCACCCGCACAAGTGTTTCCCCGGGAAGCTGCTCCTGGGCTTTTTCTCCCCCTTGGGTTTGGAAAAGGAGTGGCATGTTTTCCACTGCGAAAGCATCCTTGCCTGGAGGTAGCATCGACCACTCCATCACGCCGTTGCCGTCATGATCCCGGAACATTCCATTCCAGGATTGCCCAGGACGATCCCCGGCGGATTGAAGCCACAGGGCTCCACGGAAGGGTCGATCATCCATCCAACGACTCAGGGTGCTGGCTCCACTCCTTGGAAGACCTTCATTCCAAACCAGGGGACATAAAACCAATCGTGCGCTTGCCAAATCGGACACGCCTTTTTGATGAGCCAAAAACCGCTCAAGGCGCGCATGGTGAGCCTTTTCCCGGGTTTCCACTTCAGAAAGATTCTTTTGATAATCCGTTCTTTTCTTCAGGGCCGGGGCATCTTCCCCAAAATCATCTCCGTCGGTTTTCCAATTCTTTTCCAAAAAGTCACGTTCGTTCTGGATAAACTGGCGATCCTCCCGAATTTCCGCGAGACGACGCGCCATAAGTTCATCCGTCAATGCATCGTCCCCGTTGATCGCTTTGGCGACGCGCAAAACCATGGCCGGAACCGAGGAATCCACACGAACCAGAAACAGGGGACTTCCCGGGTTGCCAGACAAAATGTTTTGGGCAAGAAGTGTTCCCGAGCCTTTTTCATTTGCCGGTCCGGCAAACCCATCCGGGATGAGCTGGGGATTTCTTTCACATGTAAGATCAACCATTCTTACAAGGGATCTGCCACCGGGAGCTGGTTTGGAAAGCGTTTCCCAACCCCGAAAATCGTCGCCAATGATCACAGTCCCTTCACGGAAAGATTTGGTTACCCCAACCGAACCGGACTTTGCCAGTTCCTGACGGACAGGCTGAAAATCCTTGACTCCACGAACCGGACCAGAGGTCGCGACCGGTCCCGGCCGAACGGCATTCACCGAGGGATGATTCACAAATTTACGAATCTCTGGCACGGGGCCAACAACCGTGACAACCGGCCCTAGCAGTGCCTCAAAAACCGCATTGGGAGCAATTTCCCCAATCCGCTGGATTGCTGTCGCCTGGCTTTGAAATGATTCATCAAAAAGTATATCCACACGAATAAATTTGTTGTCCTCGGACAGCACTGCACGCAGCTCCGAGGCAACTTTTTCCAGGATGGGAGGAATCACAACCGGAGCTGGAACCGGCGCTATGGCCGGGGCTTGCGGATCAGCCCAAACCACGAGAACAGGCTGATAGGGCTCGGAATTTTCCCGTTTGGAAAGTGGCTGGCCCAAAAGGGGGCCAACCTTCATAAGGTTGGATCCGGGCAACATTCCCAACAAACGGGTACCCAAATAGTGATCGTAAACCCCAGCCTCTTTGAAACCAAGGTTTTCAAGGGCTTTGTGGGTGGCTGGGGAGGTATCAAGGATTAAGCGGGGATTACCCCGGCCAAGCATCATTTCCACCCGGACCATGGATTCTCCGACCTTCGCAAGGTCGGCACCCTCGGGCATGGCCAATACGGAACGAATGGCTGTTAATCCTGCCACACGGGTTAGGGATTTGGCGGGTAGCATCCCGGTAAGCAGGATGTGCTGACTGTTTTCCGGTTCGCTGGGATCGGGATCATCTTCGAAATCGCGTTCAAATCCGGCCGCTTTCAACTGTGCAATCATTTCCCGGTAGGCGAACACGCGGGTAAACCTTTCCGCGTCAATGCTGTAGTGAAGGACGACCCGCACTTTGGCCGGCATCAGGGAAACAATCGGCCAATTGGGCACAATCGAACCCGACATAGGGGCTGGCAGGACAGGCACATCCTGGGCCCGATTGGATGAACTATTTTGTTGATTCGAAGGTGCTACACCACCCGTTGAGGGGAGAGGCCCACTAACAGGATTCCGTATTTGGGGTGATTGAGCCCATAGGGGAATGACGGACAAGCCCAAAACCGGCCCAAAAACCGGCAGGGCCAATGCCATCAGGAACTTGCGCATTTGGGGGCCTTTTTTCCGATCCATGGGACCCTCTGGGCTGTTTTCAGCCTTCGAATGTCGTGACAGAATTCCTTCCCAGAATTCATCATGGAAAGTATGCCACGCCCCGGAAAGTTTGCCGGAATCGGGATAAATGTTCTAGCCTTCCCCGGACTTTGCAAGCCAGAAAATCGGTTAATCCCCCCCAGATTCGAACTTTTTTTGGGTCCATTTGGACCGCAAAGGAAAATTGTGGATACATAAGTCTTTTAATTGCGCTACAATGGGTTATGGAAGCTCTTTCCAATTGCCGTGGGATTGGGACATGGCCAAGAGTATTTGTCAAATAAACCTGCCGTGCGCCCTGGCCCTTCTTTTCCTGTCGGGCGGATCAGGAACCTGCCTTGCCACGGATATCGATGCCCCTCCTTTAAACTATGCGACAGCCAAGGACTCCAATCCGATTTCAAGGCTTCAGGTTTCTCTCAATGAAGGGAAAACCAAATTGGCTTTTGAAAAGGACTTTGGCTACCTTCCCTCCCTTCTGAAGGCACTCAATGTGCCTGTCTCCTCGCAAATGCTCGTTTTTTCCAAAACAAGCCTTCAGCGAAACAAAATTTCACCCATGACACCCAGGGCCCTCTATTTCAACGATGAAGTTTACATCGGGTTCTGCCAATCAGGCGATGTGGTCGAAGTTTCCGTGGCCGATCCCCAATTGGGAACCGCCTTTTACACCCTCGAGCAAATCAAACAGCGAACCCCCAAGTTTCAAAGACAAACAGACTCATGCCTCATTTGCCACGGGTCCACTGCCACTCAGGGCTTTCCGGGACACCTTGCCCGCTCGGTTTACCCGGATCGTGAAGGACAACCTCTTTTTTCACTGGGAAGCCACAGGGTTGAACATTCTACCCCTTTGGCAAAACGCTGGGGAGGCTGGTTTGTCTCGGGCACGACACCAGGACGCCATCATTTGGGAAACATGACCCTTCCGCAAAATACCCGCAATCCCCCTGATGAAAACGAAAAAGGCTCCAACCTTAAAGACCTCTCCAAGCTCTGCGAAACCACCGAATACCTCGCACCGCACAGCGACCTTGTGGCCCTATTGGTTTTTGAACACCAGGCGGAGGCCCACAACAGGATCACCCGCGCCGCCCTGGAAACCCGTGTCGCTTTGCATCAACAGGAGGAATTCGACCGGATTCTCAAACGAAAAACCGAAGGCTTTTCGGAAAGCACGGCCCGGAGAATTGATTCCGCATGCGAAAGCCTTGTCGAATACCTTTTCTTTTGTGGCGAGGCATCACTGGGAGGTAAAGTT
>CAWUOD010000117.1:0-7874 GCA_963923115.1 uncultured Singulisphaera sp. | reverse complement strand
TATACAGGTTCTTTCGGATCGGGGTTGAGACTTGAAAGCATCTCCCGTGTGAGGGGAGGGAAAACTTTTGAGGTGCCTCCCAAACGGGAGGAAAACAAAATCAAACCGTTAATTGCCTTTGTTGAAAAAGGCACAGCCGCCGCATGGACTTTTTTCAAATGCCATTGGGAGTGGAATTTTCCGCTCCCGATGGTGTTTTGTGTCCATGGTCAATCATTTGCCGTCATGGGCGTCTTGCAACTTTTGGATATCCAGCTTTGTCATCTCCATAAGGGCTTCCATGACGCGACCGGATTTTTCCTGATCGGGATCCAGGAGGAGTTTGGGGAGAACGGCAGGAACGACTTGCCAGGAAAGACCAAATTTGTCCACGAGCCAACCGCATTGCAAATTGGATCCACCCTCGGATAGCTTTTCCCAAAAATGATCCACTTCCGCCTGTGACTCGCAATCAACCGACAGGGAAAATGCTTCGTTGAGTTTGAAGTGGGGACCCCCATTTAGAGCGATATACTGGACGCCTGCCAAAGTAAATTCGACCACCTTCACAGTTCCTCCGGGGCCGGGAACGATTTTGTCGATTTTCGAATCTTTGAAAAGTGATACATAAAAATTCGCCGCTTCCTCGGCGTTATGATCGAACCAGAGGAAAGGAGTGACTTTTTGTCGGGACATTTTTCGTTTCCTGGAAAATGAGGAAGATCAGAAAAAATTGGGAAAGGGTTGCGTCGGTCCCTTTCTGAATACCATATGATCCGATGATCTTCCGGACGATGAAGGGATGGCCAGGCCGAGTCTAATACGGGTAAACCTGGACAAATAATTTTTCGGTGGGGAAGTATGTCCGAGAGCTTGCCCAGAAAGGCAAACCTTCTGTGGCGGGCGACCAAACCGCAAATTATGAAAAACCGGGGCTTTTCAATTTTTTGGGACCCATAAAGAACGGCCAATGATCTATGGCGATTCCTCGCTTGTTGTGCCGGTTTCGGTCAACGCTCGTAAATGTGCAAGACCGACCGGGGCCTCCGAACGCCATGGGATAACGACATACCGGGTAGTGTGTTTTTCCGCGACCTCGGCAAGGAAACGGCTTTCGTTCTGTTTTCTTGAAATCAGGATCGGATCGGTTACCGCCAGGGGGGCGAGAGACTGGTTGATCACCCAGGCAAAAGGGTCAATCCCCGCGCGTTTCAAATCCTGTTGGAGTTTCGCCGCCTCGTGGACGGGAGTGGCTTCGGGCAGGGTGATGATCAGAACCCTGGTGAAGTCCTTATCCCTAAGTCTTGGAAGCAGATTCCCGACTGCTTCAGGCATTCCGCTTGTTTGGCGGGTGACTTCGCGGTGATAGGCAAGTGCGGAATCGAGCAGGAGAATTGTGTGGCCGGTGGGGGCGGTGTCGAGCACGACAAATCCGCCTTCTCCCTTTGCGATCGCGTCCGCAAATGCGCGGAAAACGGCAATTTCCTCGGTGCAGGGGGAGCGAAGATCCTCTTCCAGCATGGCGCGTCCCTGTGCGTCAAGGTCTTTTCCGGCGGTTGCAAGGACCTCGGCGGAATAGGCGGCGATTTCGGCTTTGGGATCGATCCGGAATACCTTGAGGTTTGGCAAATCCCCATCCAGCGTTCCGGCGAGGTGCGCGGCAGGATCGGTTGTGCCCAGGCGAACCTGGAAACCCTTATCCGCCAAAGCCACGGCGATGGCGGCGGCCAAAGTGGTTTTTCCGACGCCGCCTTTGCCCATCGTCAGGATGACACCGTGACCGGGTCGGGCCAATTCGTCGATCAAATGCCCAAGCGGCAAAAACGAGGTGACAAAAGGGGTCTCTTTTATGATTGAATCCGGTTGGACAATTTGGTTGATCGAACGAATCGCCTCGATCCCCACCAGGCCTTTGGGCGCCAGGGGGATCTCCGTTCGGGGAAGGTTCGCCAGATCTTTTGGAATATTGCGGAGGGCGGTCTGGGCCCGTTGTTCCATTGCCTGGGCGAAAGGGTCGGCAAGGTCGCTTGCCCTGAACACGCCATTGACGACGAGATGCTGGTTGTGAACCCCCTGGTCGGCCAGTTCCTTGCTTGTGCGTTCGGCCTCCCTCAAGGCGGAAATTTCCGGTCGGGCCACAAGGACCAGGGTGGTGGTTTTGGGATCCCCCAAGGTTTTGACTGTGTCCGCGTAAAGATTTTGTTGCGTTTGCAGCCCGGAGAGGGGACCAAGACAGGAGGCTCCGGTGGTGCTTGCCGAAAGAAAGTCGCTCCATGCCGAGGGGAGGGAAAGGAGGCGCAGGGTGTGCCCGGTTGGCGCCGTGTCAAACAATACATGGTCGAAATCGGTCATGGTGCTTGTTCCGCCAAGCAACCTCGCGAACTCGTCGAAAGCCGCGATTTCCACCGTGCAGGAACCCGAGAACTGTTCCTCCATGCTCGCGATTGCCGAATCGGGAAGCAAACCCCTGTAGGGGGCGACCATGCTTTCCCGATATGCCTTGGCTGCCGCCTCGGGGTCGATGTTCAATGCTTTGAGGTTGGGCACGCCTGGAACCGGAGTCGGATTGTTTTCCAGGGAGACTCCGAGAACCTCATCGAGGTTTGAGGCTGGGTCCGTGCTGACAAGGAGCACCCGCTTTCCGGAATCCGCCAACATTACGGCCGAGGCGCAGGCGATCGAGGTTTTTCCAACCCCGCCTTTGCCCGTGAAAAAAAGGATTCTGGTTGGATTGCGCAGAAATTCCACTTAAAGGCATCCCTATTTGAATATTTGTCAAAAACAGTTACTGGAGTCGCCACAGGATTTGTCGGCGTCTGCTCCCTGCGAGGAAACGATGGGTCGGATCACCTGGCACCATGTCGCCAATTGGTCCCGTGAGGGGTATGTCCCTTTGCTTACAACCTTTCCGTTTACCAAGACCATGGGCAGGACGCTTTCGTGTCCCCCGAGAAGGGCCTCGCAAACGGTCTTGTTCGCGACAAAGGCCTGGGGTTGTTGCGAAAGGTTGAATCGTTCCACCTTTACACCCTGGCCACTTAGCCAGGCCAGGTCCGCGGCGAAAGCGGGAAGCACCGGATCGATTTTTGGTCCGCAAATGCCGGTGGGGCAACACATCGGTTTGTCATACACCTGCAATTTGGCCATCGAATACTCCCGGCAATCGCGCCATGTCGCTTATCGTGACAAAGCGGGTCCAATCATAATCCATTGACAAGCGCTTTCAGCGCCAATCCATTTGGTTTGACACACTAACACGCCTTTGGACCATCTATCTCCCCCCGGTGACGATCCCTGCGGCCTTGAGAATTTTCCGTTTTTGATAAAGTGGCATGAGTCCCACCAGTTCGCCAAAGAAACATGAGGATCGGGGATGAGTAATCGAAGGAGTCTCACCCCGGCAGGATGGGCGACAGCCTTGGCCAGTTTTGCAAGTGTCTGGTCCGTTGAGGACTCATCCCAAGGGATGGATTCTTCCACCTGGCTCTAAAAGCAAGGGTTCTCTTTGGGAGTTTTCGTCACACTCACGATTTTCTTCCTCTTTATCGATTATCGACCATGAGCACATAAAAGGCAATTGAGCCCCCACACCCGGTATTTTTCTTTTTTGCCGGCCCCAAGGTCCTGGACTCTTGTCCCGATGGAATTGCCCAATCTTTTTTGGTGGCTTGCTAAACTGAACGGATAGCCCGGACTTTGAAGTTTTTTGCGGAGTTTGGGGCGGAATTGTTCACGGGGGGGCGATTTGTGAGCGGGCTGATCCATGCCGAAAAATGTCGTGAGTTTGCTCGCGAGGCGGCTGAAGGCGAGCTTCTTGATCAACTGGTTTTTTTTGCTGGGGGACTCGAAGAGGCGGCAATTGCAATCATGAGGCGCGAACTTGTCCAAAGGGGCCTGAAGGAACCCTTGGACAATGTCCTTGAGGAGCATCGCCTGGCCCATGGCGCCAAGGTTCTTTTCGCTCCTGATCGGTTTCCAAGACTTTGTGGGGAGTGTCATCGCGCGGCAACCCATCAGAAGCTGGCCTGGGTTCGTTTTTTTGGTCTGGTACCTATGTTTCCCCGATTGGCCTATTTTTGTGACACGCATGCGATCGATGCCTAGGCTTCAGCAACATTTTGTTTTTGCTTGGAAATTGGGCTGAGAAAGGCCCGAATCTCCGTGCCTGATCCGTGGGATCGATTATTCCGATTAGGGGAATTGGGCTGAATCGGGCAATCCGGGGGGTCTGTAGGTCCGATTGCCCGGTTTCCGGGTAAGGATTTGGCCCTGGCCTCAAGTGCCATGCCGGATTATCCCGAATACTTGCCCGGTGAGGACCCGGGAAATGTCCCGGGTCGGATCTTTTGGCCGGAGACCGACCGTGACGGAGAGTTCCACAATCACCACTCCCACCACCCAGGAAATTGCCCCCGCCCGTCCCAAGGGTAAGGGTCTTGTTTTGGGATTTTTCACGCTTTCCCAGGATGGCCCCTCCGGTTGGGTAGCCGGGTATTTGCTCACCAATGTGCAGGGGCGTCCCTTGGAGTTTCGGCTCACCAGCCCGGTGCAACCGACCAAGGTTCAACAAATCCTGTATGGTCCCACCCTCGATTCCTATTTGGTGGGTGAGCTCATGGGCAAGAACCTGGTTGAAAAAGCGTCCTACCCCGCGGATATCGTTCTGACCGACCTTCCGCTTGGTCTTGAGGTTCGCCGCCACACGGATGTCCCGTTGCTTCTGATGGGTGACTTCGGCAAACCGATCGACCTGGGAGCCCGCAAGGGATTCTCGATTCATCCCGAATTTTTCCATGATGAAATCGTGATCCAGCAGCTTGTCGAGGGTGCGGGCCAAAGACTCGATCTTTCCGAGCCATTCACCCGAATTAGGGAAGCGATCAACGAAACCCGGCGCATGGGAATGGGGAATCGATCGGTGGCATAAACAAAGCTCCCCTTTGGCTTCCCTGGCTTCCGATTGGTTGGACCCGAACGAGCTCAAAAACAAAGGCCCCCCTATTGGGAGGCCTTTGCTTGTTTGTTACCCCGGATTGCAAATCAATGTGAAGTCCAGGGTGTAGTGAAGGGTTTAGATCGTTGGGAGTTGCCATTCGCCACGGCGTTCGCGGTCGTACCACCCTTCGACTTCCGGGGAGGCATCGACAAACTTCCAGGCTTTGGGATCCCATTTGAACTTCTGGCCGGTCCAGTAGGCGATATTTCCCAAGTGGCAAACGGTGACACTGCGGGCGCCGACTTCGACATCGCAAATCGGACGCTTGCGGCTCTTGATACAATCGAGCCAATCCCGTTGATGGCCGGGAGACTTGTAGAGCTTAACCGAGATCTCCTCGGAAGGGGTTTTGAGGATCTCTTCGGGGTCTGCGGAGATCTTGCCCCGGTTGACCTGGATGCGTCCCTTGGAGCCGACAAACACAACGCCATCGACCTTCTTTCCGGGGGCGTACTCGTCGCTGTGTATGAGTGGAACGCCGTTGGCATAGATGAACTTCAGGCCTTTTCCCTGGGAGGGGTCGGCGGGGGGAATGATTTCGACAGGACCGGATTCATCCGCGCCAAGGCCCCATTGGGCGATGTCGAAATGGTGGGCGCCCCAGTCGGTTATCATTCCGCCTGAGTATTCGCGATAGTTGCGCCAGTTGGGGAAGTGGTTGTGGACGCCCCGAGGCGACAAGACCGAGTTATAGGGGCGCTTGGGAGCGGGTCCAAGCCAACGATCCCAGTCGAGACCGGGCTCCATGGTTTCTTCGGGAAGGTCGCAAGGCTTGCTGGGCCCGCCAATGTTGGCATAGACCGCTTCGAGCTTGCCAATCTTGCCGCTGCGGACAAGTTCACACGCCAGGCGGAATTCGCTGCCTGAGCGTTGTTGACTGCCCACCTGGAAGACGCGGTCATACTTGCGGACGGCATCAATCAACAGCTTGGCTTCCTTGATGGTGAGCGTCAGCGGCTTTTCGCAATAGACATCCTTGCCTGCCTTGATCGCTTCGATCGCGGGGATGGTGTGCCAATGGTCGGGTGTGGCGATGACGACGGCATCGATATCCTTGCGGGCAAGCAGCTCACGGAAATCGACATAGGCGTCGCAGCCTTTGAAATTGCCACTCTTTTTGGCATCCGCATAGCGGTTTTCGACGGTTTTTTGCGCGTTCTCGCGGCGTTTGGTATCGACATCGCAAACGGCTACGACCTGGGTGTCCTTCTGGCCGAGGAAGTGCCCCAGATGTCCGGAGTTCATTTTGCCCATGCCGATGAAGCCCAGACGAAGGCGTTCGGAGGGAGCCTGGCGGGCGGAAAGCCCCGAAGTGATCAGGGGGGCCCCGGCCAAAGCGGCGGAGGCGGCAACAAACTTGCGACGGGAAATCGAGCTCATGGGAAGAGGTCCCTTGGAGGAGGAATTGGGGGAGGAAAAGGTGGGAGCCCAAGAAGTATCAGGCTTGGTGGAAATCTAGCCGAATCACCCGCTTGCCGCCACCCTATTTTCCATAGGAAAGGGGCACCAGGATCACATACGGATTCGGACCCCCTGTTTTTCGAGGCTTCGCAGAAAAGCCCAGCAGAGCGTCGTGGCAAGCGCCCATGTCGCCAGGGCAAACCAGAGCGGTGAGTCCTTGGGTGTGTAGCTGTGGAAGGTATCCTCGATCATCCCCAACAGGATATATGCCAAAAGTGCGTTCCCTCCCAGGGTCGCAAGGACCGACCAGGACCATTTGAGCCGGTCACAAAAGATCACAAAAAGCGAATAGGTCATCAAGGAAAAGCCCGCTCCAAAAAGGAGATAGGTCACGCTTCCGGCGCGTTGGCTCATGGTCCAGATGTTTTTGGGATCCGAGGGTGGGAAGAACGGAGGCTCCAAAAAAAACCTCGAGCCGTTGTTGGGGGGGAAGTGGAGATTCAGACAGGAAAGGGAATAACCCAAACCCATGAGGCCAAGCCCCCAAGCCCAGAGCCTGGGGAGAGGTTTGGCGGCCGGCCCCGAGGTCCAGTCATAGGCAAACGATCCGAAAATCAGCGGGATCGTCCAGGTAAGGAATCCCAGGGGTCCGCCATCGATTCCGACGGGATCCTTGTGCACCCATTCATAATTAAACAAAAACGAAAGCCAAAGGTGCAATCCGCCCGATCCTGCCGCGAAAAGAAGTCTGGGCCAGAAACCCAATCCGATCACGGGCAACACCCAAAGACTGGTCACCGCGATATGCGTCAGGGTCTGGAACAGGCTCCGCTTGCACGCTTTTTCCAGGAATCCGGTAAAGGAGAGATTTTTCAGATCTTCCCAGGTGGCGACATTGCCGCTGAGTTGATGAACGATCAAAGCGACGAGAAAAAGTCCAACAAAACGCCGTATGACACGCGCCACGGCCCCTTCCACCCCAAAGCGTTCCAGATTTTTGAGGAAGGTCAGCCGATAGGCGAAACCCACCGCGAAAAGAAATTGCGGCATGACCGCGTCGGCGAAGCTGAAGTAGGTGTGGTGGTGTTTGAATACAGCCGGGACTTCCCTGAAGTGTCCAAGATAATTGACAAAAGCCATTGCCAAGACGGTCCAGCCCCTGAACTGGTCGAGGGAAACGACCCGCTGTGAAACGGCAACAGGACTGGGTTCGTTTTGTGACATGGCTTTTGGAGTCGATGGTGTTCGCGCAGTTATTGATTTCTCTTTGGATAGGGGACTTTTGAATGGTTCCAAGATACCCCGCATCCGATGGCGTTTGCCAATCCCCGATTGTCAGGCCGCTTCATTGCGGGCAGTGATCGTCCAGGGGAAGTTGGTGTCACCGGGATTTGGCGGGAGGATGTTTCGCGTTGAGGAAATGGCTATTTGGGTCATCGAAAATAATGTTTTTAAGAATAATCAAGAAATGTACCCGTTCACGGTGGGCGCCTGGAAT
>CAWUOD010000116.1:0-7901 GCA_963923115.1 uncultured Singulisphaera sp. | reverse complement strand
CCGAGCCCTGCCCCGCGCCCGCCTGGATCAGAACCTTGTGTCCCTTCTGCGTGAGCTCCTCTACCCCAACCGGGGTCATTCCAACCCGGTATTCATGGTTTTTGACCTCGCGCGGAACACCCACCACCAAACTTTTCATGGATCACCTTCTTGGTTGGCGGAGAGGAAATTTGAGGATCTTACCTCGCTTCTTAACATGATAGGAACATTCCCGAATGGGGAGACCACCACCAATGCCTCCGCGTTGGGCGATTTTTTTGATTTTGTCAGGTTGGGCGTTGACCACGATTTGGCTGCTTATGGCCGAATATGTGCCTCTTTGGTCCACCGACCTTCCAGCCCCGGTCCTGATCGCGCTCTCCGATGAAACCATAGGCAGTCGGACCTCGACCCGATGGAAGATCTCCATGGACGGACGGGAGATTTACCGGGGTGTCTCCGGCCTGGATTACACCGAAAAACCCGAGGAAAAATTTCTTTTCTGGATGGATTTGACACCGCTCCCCAATGCGGGTGTCCCCACCATTTTCAAAACCTTCCGGACCGAATACACAACCGGACGCAGCGGCTACCTTCGTGGTGTCGCCGGAAAATTGGAAATCCAGCCCCCTCTGAATCTTCCTCTCGAGGCCCAGGCCTCGATGGAGGGGACCGTGACAGAGGGAAAACTCTATCGGAAGCTCAGGGAAACATTCCAGGGAAAAGACACACTTCGGGAACTCCCCGTCATGGAGTTGGGGAAACCGGGCATGGTCTGGTTTCCCCTTATGCCGATTTGGCGACTGGGAAGACTTGCGCCGGGATCGCGCTGGACCGTGACCTGTGTGGATGCCCTGGGTGATCTGACACGGGGTTCCGCGGGAAGCAGAATTTCGGGTCAACCGATGAAGGTTGAAGTCCTTGCCCTTGAGGAGCCATGGAAAAAGGATGACCCCAAAGCCGCCATTTGCAGACGGATCCGTGCGGTCTCCGAAGAGTGTCAAATGGAAATCTGGATCGATCCCGATTCGGGCCGGGTGATGAGGCAGGAAGTGGTGCTGGAATTTCGGCAACGCTGGGTCCTTGAGCGGGAGGAATGATGAACGCAGAAAACGGCCGGTTCAACAAACCAGGCGAAGCCGCCGATTTGACCGCCAAATCGGGCCAACCCGCGGGGCCGATGATCGAAATCCTCGGGGTCTCAAAGGTTTATGGCGGTCGCCCGGCCGTTGATGACATGACCCTGGTTGTGCCTCGTGGGGAATTATTCGCGTTCCTTGGACCAAACGGCGCCGGCAAAACCACAACGATCAAGATGCTTTGCGGCCTTTTGCGCCCGACGACGGGCGCGATTCGCGTGGGTGGCTTCGACCTGATTGGCGAAGGCCGCCAGGCTCGGGCCACAATGAGCTATGTCCCGGATCTTCCTTATCTTTATGACAAGCTGACCGGCCGCGAATTCCTCCAGTTCGTCGCCGACATGCACGCGATGGAAAAGGACCGCGCTGCCGAAAGAATCGCCTTTGTCGCCAAATTGTTCCGGCTCGATAACTTCCTCGACAACCTCACCGAACGATATTCCCACGGAATGAGACAAAGAACCGTCTTCGCCTCGGCGCTGCTTCACGAACCAGGCCTGCTCATCGTGGACGAGCCCACGGTCGGCCTGGACCCACGCAGCGTCAGGCAACTTAAGGACATCCTCCGCGAACAGGCGGACAACGGCACGACGGTCTTCCTCTCCTCCCACTCCCTGGATGTAGTCGAGGAGCTTGCCGACAGGATCGGCATCATCAACAAAGGCAAACTGATCGGCCTTGGCAAAGTCGCGGAGCTCAAGACCCAGGCGGCCCACCAGGGATCCCTCGAGGAAGTTTTTCTCCGCCTCACCGAGGAGGAATCGACCACCGAAACCGCGATGGATGTCTCGGGGGGGGCAAAAAGATGACCGACAACGCCGCCGGGCCCCCGGGAATCTCCAACTCCCGGGAAAAAAACTTGGCGAATGGTCCCGTTCGCGCGGGTGGGGCGCACGACCGCTCCGTGGGCGCCCTGATTTTCCTCAGGCTTGGGGCGCGGATCGGCTGGAACACCTGGAAAAGTTTTTCCGCCGTCTCGTTGGTCAGACCGCTTGTCATCCTTGTTTGCAGCCTGATCGTCGTCCTGTTTGTCTTCGCGGTCTCCTTTGGCGGATTCCGTTTCCTTGTCGATCAGAAGCTCCCTCTGGGCGGGAACATTGTCGCGCTTTTGTTTGACCTTTTGTTCCTGTCCCTCGCGGGACTCCTTGTGTTTTCGACGGGGCTGATCCTTCACGCGAGCCTGTTCGATTCTGCCGAGACGGCATTTCTTTTGAGCAAGCCGGTCGATGAGGACCAGGTGTTCGCCTACAAGTTTTTTGTGGCGGGATCGTTCAGCTCCTGGGCGTTTCTGCTTTTGGGCGGGCCGATTCTGGTTGCGTATTCGCTCTCGGTGGGGGCTGGCCCGCTGTTTTATATCATAATGCCTCTCTTTTTTATCGGATTTTCCCTGATACCCGCCTCGGTTGGGGCGATCCTTTGCCTGCTTATGGTCAATTTTCTCCCGCGTGGCAGGGCGCTCATTGTCTCCCTGGCGGTTGTTTTGCCCATCGCGATCGGGGGAATCTGGATCGGGGGAACCCTCAGGAGCCTGAGGCAAGGCGATATCCAAATGGGCGAGGACCTGCTCCAAAAAACCCTGGGCCAGGTGCAGGTGGCAAGTGCCCCCGTCCTGCCAAGCTACTGGATATCCCGTGGGCTCAGGGCCGCCGCTTTCGGTGATTATTCCTCCTCGGGATGGTACTTGGCCCTGGTCTGGTCCCATGGGGCCTTCGTCTATCTGTTGGCGGCCACACTTGCCAGACTCACCTACCGCCGGGGCGTGGACAGGCTTTCGATCAATCCCGAATCGGCTCCCTCCAAAAAGCCCGTGTGGATCGACCTCCTGTTTCAATGGTTTTCACCCAAAGACCGCGGACTGGCGGCCCTGATGCTCAAAGACTTTCGCACATTCCGCCGCGACCCCAGACAATGGGGGCAGGTGGTGCTTTTTCTTGGCCTTCTGGCCCTCTATTTTTCCAATCTTAAAAGGATGTTTCCCAAAGAGATCGAGTACCCATTCCAGGTGGGCCTGGGCTTTCTGAACCTGCTTAGCCTCAGCCTGTTGATGTGTACCTACACCGGTCGTTTTGTCTTTCCCCAACTATCGCTGGAGGGGCGCAGGTTTTGGGTTTTGGGACTGATGCCGATTGAACGGCGACGGATGCTAATGGCAAAATACTGGTTCGCCTTTTATGGGTCGCTATTGGTCACATTGCCCCTGATTGTGCTTTCGGACCTTTCCCTTAGCCTTCCGCTTTTTGGCATCATACTTCATCTTTATTTGCTGGTGCTGATCAGCTCCGGGCTTTCGGCGCTAAGCGTCGGCCTGGGTACCCTAATGCCAAATTTTCGGGAAACAGACCCGTCCAAAATCGCGGTTGGCTTTGGAGGGACCCTTAACCTGATTGTGGGGTTGGCCTTTTTGTTATTCATGCTTGCCATGGGGGCGATGCCATGGCACATGTCCCAGGCGGTGGGAGGGCCGAACGGACCCCCACGGGGGGTCTGGTATGTGATCGGTGGGGGCCTGATTTTGGCGACAACACTCGGAAGCCTTGCCACATTCCTCGCGCTGGATCGGGGCCGCAGGGCCCTCGACCGAATGGAGTTTTAGCCCTCTTTTGTCAGCCCTACCTGGGCCGTCCCTAAAATGGTAAAACCCGGTGGCAAAAGGCCGCCACCTATTTGTCAAATCTGCCGATGGATGGTGGCGCGTCCACCGGCATTCTGGAAGGCGATAAAAGCTATTCCCTGGTTCTTTCCAGCCTGGTCAATTTGGGACAATTCAATTCGATTGGGACGACGGCTTACGAGGTTCAACCGGGCATATCAGACTTTTGGTCCAATCCCATCCGGGGCGCGGCCACCAATGCGGCCATTTCGCTCTATTACGATCCTGCTTCCGTGCCCGAGCCCGGAACGCTGATTCTCACCGGCACCGCGTTGACGGCTGGCGCGATTGCCGCCTTTATCAAGCGTCGCCGCAGAGCCAAATCCGGGGTGGCCGCACAAGGCGAAACCGGATGAACCTCTTTTATGTTTTTACACAGGGCTTTTCACACCGCTTTCGGGGATGCTTTTTTTGCCCACTTTTGGCAGGGGCGCGATTTTCGGTATCGAGCCCTCATCCCGGACCAGGTTTTGGGGATCCCTGTTTTCCCTGTGGGGTCGCCGGGGGAGTGGGCCAGGCGGGCCGACTTTTTTCCGGTTAACCAATCTTTGACCCGCTTTTTTGGGGCCAGATTCTCCGTTGATGGGGCCAGGGTTGTTGCCCTTGGGCCCTTTGAAGCCTAACCTTTCCTTGTGGAGGTGGGTGGCGGGCGTTGCGAATTTCGGAAGGAGAACCTTTCGGATTTATGACCCTTGCCACAAACCGCAAGCCGAACAAAGGCATCTTCAGGAAAGTCCGGACTGGTATGACGAATTCCTCGCTCCCCAAGATCCTGATCGCAGATGACAATCCGCAGGGTGCGGAGCTATTGGAAGTTTACCTCTCAGGTTTTCCGTGTGAAACCAAAGTGGTCCATGATGGCGAACAGGCGCTGAAAGAGGTCGCGTCCTTTCGCCCCGATCTGGTCCTCCTGGATATCATGATGCCCAAAATCAGCGGATTTGAGGTTTGCAAGCGCCTTCGCGCCGATCCCGAACTCCGTGGGGCGCGGGTTATCATGGTCACCGCCCTCGATCAGGATGCGGACGCGGAACGGGCCGTTGAGGCCGGAGCGGATGATTTCATCTCCAAACCGATTCCCAAAAGCGATTTGATTCTGCGGATTAAAGCCCTTCTTTCGGTCGATTCCAACGCTTCCGACCTCAAGCGGACTCTCGGGTTCCTGGAAGCGGTCCAAACAGGCAAAGCCTAGGCCGCACCTTCTTTTTTCCGGCATTTTTTGGGGATCCCGGACATGTCCGTTGCCCATGTTGTGTTATTGCCCAAAAAGGCCCGACCCTTTTATGGTCGCCATCCCTGGGTGTTCCCGGGGGCAATCTCCCATGTCGAAGGGGATCCGGAGGATGGGGATGAGGTAATCCTGATCGCCCACGGAGGCCAGCCCGTTGCACGGGGTTTTTTCAACAGCCAAAGCAAGCTGAGGGTTCGCCTGTATTCGTGGAAGCCGGAACTCCCGATTGATCGCGCATTTTTTCACGAGAAAATCAGCGAGGCGGTAAGCCTCAGGGCCGACCTTGGCCTTATGGATCCGGAGGGCGCGTGCCGTCTGGTAAATTCCGAGGGGGACGGTCTTTCCGGCCTGACAATTGACCGGTTTGGTGGTTGGCTAACCGTTCAACTGACCTCATTGGGGTTGGCCAAGCGCAAGGACATGATTGTTGAGTGCCTGTTGGATATTGTTCGCCCAAGGGGAATTTACCTCCGAACCGAAAAAGGCGTGGGCCAACTGGAAGGGCTCGATCTTCGCGATGGTCCGGTTTGGGGTGAGGAACCAACAGGTCCCGTTCGCATAAAGGAGGCGGGATTGGAAATTTTTGCCCACCTCACCGAAGGACAAAAGACCGGATATTACCTCGACCAGCGCGATAACAGGCAGCTTGCCGGGCGCCTGGCCAGGGGGCGAACGGTTCTGGATTCGTTTTGCTATAGCGGTGGATTCGCCCTTCATGCCGCAAAGTCAGGCGCAAAATCGGTCGTCGCCCTGGACCAATCCGAAGGCGCGTTGGACCTGGCCCGAAAAAACGCCTCACACAACGGCTTTGCAATCGAATTTCACAAAGCCGAAGTGTTCGCCGAATTGGCAAGGCGCAAGGAGGCGGGGGAAAAATATGGGATGGTCATTCTCGACCCTCCCAAATTTGCCCGTCACCGTGGGGCGGTGGATGATGCGCTTTCGGGATATCGCCGCCTTCAGACTCTGGGTATTGAACTCCTTGAACCCGAGGGATACCTGGTGGTTTGCTGTTGCTCCGGGCTGATCACCATGGAGCAACTGGAGGAGATTGTCCAACAGGTTTCCACCTCACTCAAAAGGGAAGTCCAAATTCTTTCAAGGACCGGGGCCGCCCCGGATCATCCCGTTTCCATAACCTGCCGCGAATCGGGATACCTCAAATGTTTGATCATGCGAGTTCTGGATAAATCACGCTAAATAGGAAATATAGGCAATTTCAAATTCGTCGGCAAAAATGGAAAAGGGATGAAAAAAAAGTGAAATCATGTCCTTTGGGCCATTTCGTGCCTAGATTGGAGTTGACGGCATATTAGCCCTTTGCCACTTTACAAACATATAATTTGGCCCAATATGGTGCCATTTTCAAAACCGGGCCGCACAGGGCGTTTCGCGAGCCCCGGGTCAAGTTTTTGCGCCCTCTCAGAAAGTCAACTTAAATGCTGAACTTTGTTCGTAAATCCTGGATCTACACGGCGGTTGCCGTTGGCACCCTTGGCGGCTTTTTGGCCGCCCCTGTCCATGCAGTCGATGTGGACAAGCTGATTCCCGCCGATGCGGAATCCGTTGTTAGCATTCAGTTCAAGCAAATTCTTGAAGCCCCCATCCTCAAGAAGTTCGGGATCGACGGCTTGGCTCGCCTTGCCGTTGAATCCAATGAAGACGCCCAGAAGATCATCAAGCAGACAGGCATCAACCCCTTCACCGATATCGACTCCCTGACCGTCGGCAGCTCCGGCAATCCGGAAAAGGGAATCAAGGCGGTTGTTATCCTTCGCGGCAAGTTCAACCCCGACAAGATCTCCAAAACCGTCGAGGAAAAAGCCAAGGAAGTTGGCACCGAAGTAAAGAAGATCAACGAAGGTGGAAAAACGATTTGGACCGCCGCCGCCCAAGGCCAGGAAGTTTTCCTCGCGTTCGTTGATAACAACGCGATTGTCGCCTCCACCGTCAAGGACAATGTGATCGCCGCCCTCAAGGGTGGTCGCGGCTCCTCGGAAAAATTTTCCTCCTCGATGGAAGCTGGACTTTCCAAGCTTTCCGGCAAGGACATCCTCTGGAGCGTTTCCGTCATCACCGAGGAAGCCCGCAAGCAAATGGCCAGCAATGACCAGTTCAAGGAAATCGGCGAAAACCTCGATTCCGTCACCATGACCCTCGGCCTCACCGATGTGGCCAAGATGACCATGACCGCCTACACCAAGGACGAAAAAACCGCTGGCAAAATCAAGGATCTCATCACCCAGCAAGGCATCCCTTTCGCCAAATTGATGTCTTCCGGCGATCCCAAGAACGCCAAGAATGTTGGCAAGGTTCTCGATGCCCTCAAGGTTGAATCCAAGGAAAAGTCCGTCAGCCTTCAGCTTCAGGTAACCGAGGACGACATCCGCAAGATGATCAACCCCGGCGAGTAATCCCAAATTGAAATAACCAAAAGCCAAAGGCTTCGGGAAAATATTCCCGGGGCCTTTGGCTTTTTTCGGGTATCTCCCATCAAAAGGACCAACCATGACCAAGTCTTTGCGCGCGCTTGGAATTGTTTTGCTTTGTTTTTTGTGTGTTGTGGTAAATGCCCGGGGCCGCGAGGCCGCATTGGCACCGGTCGCTTGGCGGGCGGGCGCCGCAAAAGTTGATATCACTCCCGGCTCCTTTGGCCCGATGTGGGGATATGCCGCGCGGGGAAAAACCCACGCCACCGGAACGATCGCGCCCCTTCATGCCCGAGCCCTGGTCATCCATGATGGGACCTCGGCGATCGCTTTGGTGTCGCTGGATCTTGGCCGGGCGCCGGTGGCCCCCATTGTCAAAAGGATCAGGGAAAAAGCGGGGACTTTTGGAATCAAATCTCTCTTTCTTGTCGGGAGCCACACACATCACGGCCCCGCCATGGAAAGCGAACAGG
>CAWUOD010000115.1:0-7977 GCA_963923115.1 uncultured Singulisphaera sp. | reverse complement strand
CACAAGGAGTATCGTCGGCAGCGTCAGATGTGTATAAGAGACAGACCAAAAACAATCCACAGGACCAAAGAAATCGATTGAACATCAAGGCCGCCTTTCCATTGGCATTGGGTTAGGCGACAGCTCCATCGGGCGCGTTTCGATGGGGCGGGATGGACTATTAGATAAAGAACCAGGTCCAACAGAGGCGGCAGGATTTGCCAAACGGCCAGGGCTGGGTGGATTCAAAAGCAAGTCAAACAAATCCCTCTTTGTTGATAAAAACAGGGTGGTTTTGTTGTCTCCAAGGATTTTCCCGTATTCCTCCAATTTGCGTAAAAAAGTATAAAATTCCGGGTCAGCCTTGAAAGCCTGATTTCTCAACCGATCTGCTTCCGATTCCGCTTGGGCACGAATTTTAATACTCTCAGCCTCGGCCCCTGAACGAATTTCAGAAGCCATTTTCTCCCCATCACTCCTGATTTTTGCCGCTTCCTGTTCACCCTGGCTCAAGTATTCCGCGGCTTTTTTTTCCCTTTCGCTGACGATTCGGTCATAGATCGCCTGGCGAACCGCTGACGGGTAGCCAACCCTTCTGACCTGAAAGTCAGCGGTACGAATTCCAAAGTCATCTTCAAATGGATGCAACTTTTCAAGGACCCGATTTCTGATCTTCTCCCTTTGCAAAGGAACCCTTTGATTGTCTTCGTTATCCAAAAGGTCTTTCAGTTCCATTCCCCCAATAATCGAGCCAAGTTCTGATGAAATCCTCTGTGTAAGAATTTGACGCGCCTCATCTACCCCTCCCACACGGCGAGCGAATCGTTCCGCGGATTCCGAATTTGGGATCCTCCAAACAACAAAAGAATCAATTGTCAGCGTCCGATCGATGGTGTTTTTTTGCGGATCTCTGGTCAACAATTCCGCGGGTGGCATTTCCAGGGCGAACAAGGCTCGTGGCACGGACTTGACCGTTTCCACCGGCCAGGGAAATTTGAAATGAAGCCCAGACTCCAACGGAATTGAACCGTCGTAAATACGATCATGCCGTCCAAAACGGCTTACAATAACATATTCAGTAAAATCAACGGTATGGAGGCATGAATAACAACCTATTAGGAAAATTATCCCAATTAAGAAGCCAAAAAAAACTTTCATAGCGGTAACACCAGGGTGAATTTGTTGGTCATGGTTCTTTTCGCTCTCCCCTTAGTTGTTCGGACCCAAAGAGGAAGGTGGAGTCCCCGATTGCCCCTGGCCGGCATACCTTCCAAACTCCGCAGGCAACATCCAAAGGGCGGACCTTCCGGGTTCACGAATGGTATCCATTAGAACTTTTTCCCGCTGGACAAGGGCACCCGCAATCGCGTCCCAAAAGGCGCGGAAATCAGTGATCGATTCCGAACCTTTTCGGGAAGCGGCTCTTTTCACAAAGGCCTCAAGCTTGGCCCGGGCCAAGTCCAATTGTCCCTGTGATTGGGATTCGGCCACCTTTATCACCCTGTACGCTTTGCTTTTCTCCTCTGCAAGCCGCCTTAAAACCAATGTCTCGGCATCACGGACTTTTTTTTGCCCATTTTCCATCGCTTTTGCAACCGAATGATACGCCTGAACAACTTCCCGCGGTGGATGAAGATCATGAACCGCCACATCCTCAATAATCAGGGAAAATGGCTCAGCCTCACCAACAGGGGCATTTACTGTTTCCCAGGCGTTGCGGATTTCCTTGGTCAACCACTGGGATAATTGGAACCGGGATTTTCCCAACAAGTCATCCGATCTGCTGCTACCAAGGATTTTTCGCAAGATTGTCTCAGCCCTCATTCGCACAAGGCCCGGTTCCCCCGCTCCCAATAAATCGGCCTCCGCCGGATTCCCTATATGGTATCTGATGGTAAGAAATACCTCGATTAGGTTCCCATCCCCTGTAACCACGAGGGATTCCTCAGGGTAACGGACAACCCCCTCCTGGAGATGGGAACTGGTCCATTCACCAACACGCCCTGCAGACTCACCCCCAAAAAACTGCGGCGATTTCCGCCTAAAGCCCAATTCAACACTTCGGGTTTGATCAACCCTCGAAACATGAACATATTCAATAGGGAATGGCCATCGACAATGTAATCCTGGTTTGAGTTTTTCGTTTTGAAGAGCCCCAAAACGCCTTACCAAACCCAACTCTCCTGACGAGACTATCCGGAATCCGGAAAATCCCCAAACCAATAAACCAACGACAATCCCACCAAAAAATATTTTTGGCATGTGATGTTCAAATTCATGGAGCCATTGGTCAAGATCAAACCAACCTGCAAGCTTTCCAAAGAACTGGGAAAGCTTTGATTTTGATTTCTCTTGTTCCAATCTTTCAAACCAAAGCAAACGCATGGAATTAATCAAAACTGCCAAAGAAGCAATTTGATGATAAACAACACCAGCCAATGGAGACTGACTTTCCCAGGATGTGGGTACAATCCAAGGCCATAACCAGGAGGTCAAAACTATCCCAAGAATATTCAATCCAAGGGCATAAATCAGAATATTTTGCCGAATTACCGAAAGAGTGACTCTGGAAAGGCGAATCAAAAATGGAATTCGCCCAAGGGGTTCTCCCAAAATCACAATATCACTTACCTGGGCCGCCAAATCGCTCCCATCCGTGCCAACGGCTATTGACGCATCTGCCGTCGCCAGCGCAACCGAATCGTTGACCCCATCCCCAAGAAATGCGACCTTTTTGCCTGATTCCCTGTTTTTTTCAATCCATTGTGCCTTTTCCAAGGGCAATAGCCCTGCATGAATTTCTTCAATCCCGACCTTTGTTGCAATATTCCCGGCTGATAACTCATTATCTCCCGTTAGCATTGCAAGTGGCGAAAACCCAAGAGTCTTCAGATCCAAAATTAGACCCGAAGCCGTGGGCCTTGGTTGGTCTTGTGCAAGAATCAAACCCAAAAATTCTCCACCCAACGAAATCCCAATTCCACTTGCGGCCTCGGACTGAAGCTGCTGTTGCGCCCAGACCCGGTTATTCTCGGTTAGGGCCCCTTGTTCCATCAGAAATCGGACGCTGCCTGCCAATAGGCGACCTTGGGGAGTTTCGACTCCCACTCCGAGGCCTGCATACTCGCGAATACCAGCCAGGGGCATTTCTTCTATCCCACGGCGTTTGGCTTCCTCAACAACAAGGATTGCCAAAGGGTGATCACTTCCAACTTCAACTGATGCGGCTAACCTCAATAGGACATCCTCACCGTCCCTCTCGCCGACACCAGACGGGGACCACAATCGGATACCGGCAAATTTCAATTTTCCGGTGGTCAATGTGCCGGTTTTATCGAATGCGAAAGCACTTGCCTGCGCAAGTCTTTCAAGTGCTGCTCCTCCCTTGATCAGAATGCCGGTCCCTGCAAGTCGGCCCATTGCAGCAATAACCGCAGCGGGTGTGGCCAAAATCAATGCACAAGGGCATGTAACCACCAAAACGCCCAAAGCAGGGTACGAGGCCCGACGGAAGGCTTCGCTCCATTGCAGGCGCGTTCCGTCCAAATCCCTTGCGGTAAATCCAAACCATGCAAGACCAACCAGAAATGTGCCTGCTGCCAAAACCATCACGATCGGGAGGAACCACCTTGCGTATTGGTCGGCAAGGCGCTCAATTGACGCTTTTTTTCCTAAAGCACTTGCGGTCCATTCGGCTATGCGACCGGCCACCGTATGTTCAGCTACTCGCCTCGCCTCGATTACAAGCCGGGCCTGAAGGTTTACATATCCAGCCAAAACCTCATCACCAGGCTCCAGCTCGACCGGCAGACTTTCTCCGGTCAGGACGGATGTATCCAATGGCCCCCTTCCTTCAATGAGAATTCCGTCAACCGGAACCCTGGCACCGGCTTTTACGCCTATTTTATCCCCTACTCGAACTGAAGTGGTTTCCACCCTTTCCGAGGTCCCGTCCGGAAGAATGCGCCAACAACGACTGGGACATATTTCCACCAAGCCACGAAGTTGGGATTTGGTACGCTCAAATGTCCACCATTCCAAACATTCTCCACACAGCCCAACCAAAACCACTTCAGCCGCGACAAGGTGCTCCCTCAAGAGGATTGAAGCCAAAGCCGCAACTGCTATTGCCATATCCGCGCCAGGCCGCCCTTGGGACAGGGAATCGAGGGCCCCGTATAGAGCCCTTGCGCCCCCAACAACTGCGGCTATCAACGCTGGCCTTATGCCCCAAAGCTCCTTTGGAATCACGGAAGAATCAAAACCGGTCCAGGCAATCGCCCCTCCCGGAAGATATCTCAGGAGATCCCAAATCATTAGAAATCCAACCATGAAGGTTACAAAAGCGAGAACCCTTGGGCTCTCACTTTCCAAACAACCCTCGGATTGGCGAATTTCTCGGTGCATGTGCCCTGGACCACCAAAAATGGCTTTATTTACCAATTGTTATGAAACGGGTCGACAATGGTATGTCAACGAGATCCAGGGGATTGCTTCCAAAACTCCCCCAAACATCATCCAACTACATTTTTTTTCACAAAAAAAGGGATACTTGACCCCTCCGACCGTTAGAATCTTCCAATTTTTGGGACATTTCTTTCACCCAATCCTTGAACGGGTTCCAATCGTGGGTTTATTATGACCCCATGAGGTTACACATGGACATGCGAAGTGTTGGCAAAAACCTGGGACGCCAAAAATATTGCTGCCACCTGTTTGGCGCACTTTTTATTTTATTATTGGCAGCGAATCCAACCCGGCAGCTAAAGGGGCAACCTTCCCAGCAGGAATCTATCTGGTCCCAATGGGTCAGAAAGCTGGGAGATCCCCATTTTCGCCAAAGGGAGCTGGCAACACAAAACCTTCGTCTGGCCGGTTCAGGTGCTCTTTCCGCGCTCAAAGCGGCTGAAAACGATCCGGATCCAGAACTTCGCAGACGAGCAAAGGATCTTGCCTCAGAGATCGAAGCAAAACAATTACTTGAGCCCAAATGCGTAACGATAAAAACAACCAACGCCCCGATAAAAGAGGTACTTGACAAAATATCCAAACAAACAAGCTACCAAATCGACCTGTGGAATCCACCAAACCAAACAATATCTATCGATTGCTTGCAACTTCCTTTCTGGAAAGTTATTGACCAGGTTTCTGAGCAAGCCGGACTTCATTTACAACAGGGCTACGGTGACGATCGCGTTCGGTTAAACCCAAACGGTTCAAGCTCAAAGTACATTGATTATTCGGGGCCATTCCGAATTGCCGCCCAAAGCCTTCAACAAAACAAATTTGTCGATCTGACAAATTCCAAAGTCGCCAATCGGACAGAAAACCTGACTTTGCAATACACGGTGTTTAGCGAGCCGAAAATGCCGATTCTTGGATTGGGTGAGGCAAAAATACTTGCAGCTTTTGATACGGATGGAAATTCCATGATTCCCCCTATGCCAGTTAATCAGAATGGAAACATGGGTGGATTTCGTGGCAGGTCTGTTAGCCGATATGGAAATGGATATCGAATGCTCAGCATGCAATCCTCCATAAACCTCAAACGCCAAAATGAGCGCTCCACAGAGGCGACATTGATCCGCGCTTCCGTGCCAGCCAACATCCTGGTTCAACAAGACACAATTTCGCTTTCCAAGGACCTTCTCAAGGAAAAGGGACGGAAATTTGAGTCAGGCGGTTTCAGTATTCAAATGGACAATGTCGCTATGGGACAAAACGGTGGGCTTTCCATGAAAATGACGGTTCAAGATCTCACCAAGGATCAATCGGATATGACATGGATGAATTCATTGAGCCAACGGCTGGAAGTCCGGGACGAGAAGGGATCGAAACTCAATTTATCAGGCAGTCACTGGGGATCCAGTGGACCAGGTTTTGTTCAATTGGGATTTGATTTTCAGCCAACGAATCCAGGACTTGCGGGAAAACCACAAAAATTCGAATTTTTTTTCCACCATTGGAAAACAATGGAAACACTAGTTATTTTTGAGTTCAAAAACCTTCCTCTCCCTTAGGGAAATATCATCCACAGGCTCGATATTAAACGGACTTGATTTCAGCACCCAGGACGGAAGCAAACTCCTGAAATTGGTCCATATGCCTGATCGATGACCTGTGTAAATGATCACCCTCCAATAACAACCTCATTTCATCCAGTTTGTCAATTTGGAATGACTCGAGAACCTTTTGGAAGGAGACCAGTTTTTCAGAATAAACAATAATCGTTTTATGTTCATCGAGTTGAACCTCGCGAATGAGCCCCTTCCTTCGGGCCCGCGAACTTATTACGGAAATTCCGGTGCAGCCATCATTCAGGAGGAGGTCCTCAAACTCCAGGCAGTGGCTTGAAAATATCGGAAGATCTATGGTTTTTCGGGTTAAATCCCGCCCCTGGCGCCCTGAAGGGGTGGGCGAACCGTCAGGGCCATGGGTCGATTCCAAAATCACATCCACGGTATTACCCAGGGGCTCAAGCAGCCCCAGAAATAAATCGATTATTTTTTCCCGGGAGACGGAAATAGCCAGTAGCGGCACCCGCTCTCCCTTGGGACCTTTCCAAACTTCCCTTCGATATCCCTCCATGGGAAATACTGGACTACAGGGTCCAGGCCTCACCGCTTCGGTGAGCTGAAACCCTTGCCGGGAGCCAAGGGCCGAAAAACCCTTATTGTTGAAGGTATGATCCACCACGACACCACCTTTTCGATGGTTCGTGAGGCATCCGGCCTCGCCTCCCCACACAATCCATGGTGGGGTAAAACTCTTATAGACGCACCCAAACTATACGCCACAAATTGAATACAAACCAGCTGCCCCACCCCCTTATTTTCAAAAAAATGGGAGGTTTGGCAAAAATTTTACTAGACTTAGGACGCATTTTCGCCAATTCACCGGCTTTTTCAAAAACCAAACATACTACCTATTCAATCATGCCGATTTTGGTTGGAGGAAACAAAAACACCATTTTGGGCAATCCCTTATGTTTGCACAAACCTCAATTTGCCTAATCGGACTTTTTTTTGCTCCTCACCAAGGACTACCCGATGGAAATGTCGTCAGGGACCAATGGGAAGCGCTCGAATTCCAGGGCAAGAAGATTGGAAGCCGACATGTTGAATTCCACAGCTTTTCAAAGGAAGACACCAATCTGCCCTCGGGAGCACGCAAAATTCGCGAAACCCTCTCACTTGAAATGACTCGTTTTGGCCAAACAATCAGGCTTAAGCAAATTCGTGAAGACCTTGAAGACGCAAATGGCTTACTTATTGGTTCCGCCATGGAACAATCCCAGAACAACAAGATCACCCTGCAACTTCAGGTTAATCCGGAGGGGCAATCGTGGACTTTATTAAACAAGTCGTCGGGGACCAGGAAGAGTCAGACACCGCCTTTCCCCCCCCTGGGCATCGGGAAAATCGAGGAGCGCTGGATTGCTGGGGATTCCGGACCTTGGTGTATTTATGAGCCGATGGTCCACTCATTTATTAGAGTTCAGGCACGAACAACTTTAGAGAAAAACAAACTTGAGATCACATCCAAAGGACCTCAAGGGGAAACCCTCCCAATGGGGGCCATGATGCTTACTTTTGCCAACCGGGGAGAAATTCATGACCGGGAATTTGATATGCCAGGCTTGGGAAGAATTACTTCCCGCCCTGCGGACCAGGCAGTGGCTCAAAAACCCGGGGTTGCAACTCTCGACATAGGAAGCTTGGGGCTGATTCCCCTGAATCGAACCTTGCCCAAAGTTCCGCCTCCGACTCGCGTGGTCTATAGACTTCATGCCCCAGGTGAACTGGATCTTTCCACTTTGATAAGTTCGGAGGACCGCCAGGAGATCCGGACCCTTCAGGAAGGATTTGTGGAATTAACGGCTTTCGCCGGTAAAGCCCCTACCCGGAGAATTTCCACTCCGCCTCCCAAAGAATACATGCTCCCCTCAAGGATGATCGACCACAACGATTCGGTTATTCGGGGGATGGCCCAAGCCTC
>CAWUOD010000114.1:0-8023 GCA_963923115.1 uncultured Singulisphaera sp. | reverse complement strand
AATCTCGCCCGCATGAATCTGCGGCAAAGCCCTGTTGGTTTTCCGCGTGATCCGGACCCGTCCTGGCGCTATCACAGCGACAACCACTCCTACCCCGACAACGATGCCGCCTGTCTCGCGGGGATGGCCCGCATTTATCGCCCAAAACGGATCATTGAAGTTGGTTGTGGGTTCTCCTCCGCCCTTTTGCATGACCTCAACGAACGCGAATGGGCCGGCGCGGCGGAGCTCTCCTTTGTGGATCCCGATCCGGCGCGGATGTTGGAGCTTTTGCGGCAATCCGACAAAGCCGGACTCCGGCTACAGGCATCGCGCTTGCAAGACATGGATCCCGCGTTTTTCAAAACGCTTCAGGCGGGAGATTTTCTTGTCATCGATTCGACCCATGTCGCCAAGACCGGGTCCGATGTCCTCTTCCTTTACTTCGAGGTTTTTCCGTTGCTCGCTTCAGGGGTGCTCGTTCATATTCACGACATCTCATGGCCGTTTGAATATCCCAACCAGTGGCTAATGGAGGGGCGCTCCTGGAACGAGGCGTATTTCCTTCGCGCGTTCCTTATGCATAACGAGGCCTGGTCGATCGAGATGTGCAACTCTTGGCTGATGCATTTTCTTCCGGATCCGCTGCGTGAGGCCATGCCCGGGATCACCTTTGAAGGGGCGAGTCTTTGGATTCGCAAAAAATGATATTTCTCTTGTAGGTTGGCGATATCTGTTTATTGCTTTTTTCCTTGGATTTTCGTTTGGCTGTCTGGCCCAATTTCCAGCCCGTTCGCTTGAATCAGCACAAGCACAGTGCTATTATGAAATGGAAAGAGCACCAGTTGCGTACTCTTTTGCATCTCCAGCGGGGATGGCAGGGCAAACCGGAGGTTTTCATGGCGTTCCTAAGCAGAAAGGTCGATTACGGTCTGCTTATCATGTCGGTGCTGCACCGGCGTGGCACGGGAGCGTCGGCACGGGAAATCGCCGAGGCTTACGACCTGAGCCGTCCATTTGTCGCCAATATTCTTAAGCGCTTGTGTGCCATGGGTTTGGTTCAAAGTCATCGAGGCGTCCGTGGGGGATATGTCCTGGGGCGTCCCGCCGACCAAATCACCATGTCCCAGCTGATGGACGCCCTCGATGATCCCTTCCATCTGACCGAATGCACCACCGAAAATTCCGCCCCCTGCTCGCTTAGTCTTGTGTGTCCGGTCAAGCGGGCCATTGGCAAAGTCCACCGAAAAATCGGCGACATCCTGGGGCGCACCTCTCTTGAGGAACTGTTTGAGGAGACCCCCGGCGATGAAGGCGCAATCCAGATCGGATTTGTGCCTCACGCCCATTCTTCCAACACCCAAGGCGCCGCCTCCACCCCTTTGAATCCGGTGGCTTCCAAGAATCTTTCGGCCAATCAGGAGGCGATGGCGATTGCCTGAGCCCTTCCACCCAAGGAAAGCTTTTTCGTTATGAGTGACAGCGTCAAACTCCCGATCTTCATGGACAACAACTCCACAACGCGGTGCGATCCGCGTGTGGTGGAAGCCATGATTCCCTACTTCACCGAGAGGTACGGAAACGCCGCGAGTCGCAACCACTCCTATGGTTGGGAAGCGGAAGAGGCGGTGGAGCACGCCCGCGAACAGGTCGGCCAACTCATCGGATGTTCCGGCAAGGAAATCATCTTCACCAGTGGTGCGACCGAGAGCAACAACCTCGCCATCAAGGGTGTTGCCTCGATGTACAAAAAGAAGGGTAACCACATCATCACGACGGCGATCGAGCACAAGGCGGTGCTTGATCCGTGCAAGCGTCTTGAGCGTGATGGGTTCGAGGTGACCTATCTTCCCGTGGACAAATTGGGCCAGGTTTCGCCCGGCCAGGTTGCCGCCGCGATCACCGACAAGACGATCCTTGTCAGCGTGATGGCCGCCAACAACGAAATCGGAACGATCCAGCCTTTGGCCGCGATCGGCGCGATCTGCAAGGAGCGGGGTGTGTTGTTTCACACCGATGCCGTCCAGGCTGTCGGCAAAATCCCGGTGGATGTCGAAGCCATGGGCATCGACCTGTTGAGCCTCACCGCCCACAAGATTTATGGACCCAAGGGGATTGGCGCGCTTTATGTTCGCCGCAAAAACCCCCGCGTTCGTCTTGATGCGATCCAGGATGGTGGCGGCCACGAGCGCGGCATGCGTTCGGGAACGCTCGCGGTTCCCTTGATTGTTGGTTTGGGCGCCGCTTGTGAACTTGCCGACAAACTCCGCGAAACCGAAGTCCCAAGACTTTTGTCCCTTCGCAAGCGTCTTCAGGATGCGATAACCGCGGAGCTGACCGATGTCGGTCTCAACGGTCATCCCACCGAACGGCTCCCGGGCAACCTCAATCTGAGTTTTGCCTTTGTCGAAGGCGAGGCGATGATGATGGGGATCAAGGATGTCGCCGTCAGCTCGGGCTCCGCATGCACCAGCGCAAGCCTTGAGCCCAGCTATGTTCTCCAGGCCATCGGCGTGGGTGATGAGCTCGCCCACAGCTCCATCCGCTTTGGTCTTGGCCGGTTCACCACCGAAGCCGAAGTCGACTTCGTCGCGAAACAGGTTGTGACCGCGGTCAACCACCTTCGCGATATGAGCCCGCTTTACGAGATGCACAAGCAGGGGATCGACCTGAGCACGGTCGAATGGGCCGGGCACTAGTCCGCGATTACGGCCTTTCCGGATCCCTTTTTTGATTCACAGTTTTGTTTGGAGATTGGATACCATGGCATACAGCGACAAAGTGCTTGACCACTACTATAACCCGCGCAATGTGGGAAGCTTTGACCGCGCCGATCCGCTTGTCGGCACGGGTGTGGTTGGTGCCCCCGAGTGTGGCGATGTGATGAAGCTGCAGATTCGCGTCAATCCGCTCACCGGCCTGATCGAGGACGCCAAATTCAAAACCTTTGGTTGCGGCAGCGCCATCGCCTCGAGCAGCCTTGCGACCGAATGGCTCAAGGGCAAGTCGGTGGACGAGGCGCTTGACATCAAGAACACCTCGATTGTGGAGGAGCTTTGCCTTCCCCCCGTGAAGGTTCACTGTTCCGTTCTTGCCGAGGACGCCATCAAGGCGGCCATCAAGGACTATCAAAGCAAAAATTCCGGAGCGGCCTCGGTGGCCGAGCACGCCACAATTGGCGCATAATAGATCACAAGGATTTCGCGAAACCCAAAAAAGGAGATGGAAACATGGCGATTACTGTTTCGGACAAGGCGGCCCGCAAGGTCAAGGAAATCATCAATGACAACAGCATCACCGACAAGGTTTACCTTCGCCTGAGCGTGGTGGGCGGCGGTTGCAGTGGCTTTCAGCACAAGCTCGACCTTGATCCAAACCTTAACGAAAAACTCGACGAAGTATTCCAGCTCAACGGGGTGGATATCGTCGTCGACAAGCGAAGCCTCATGTACCTGGGCGATGCCCTCGTCGATTACCATGACGAAGACCTGGCCAAGACCGGCTTCAGCGTGGTGAACCCCAACGCGAAAAGCACCTGCGGTTGCGGTTCCAGCTTCTCCATGTAAGCGGAATTCCCAGACACGGAATTCTGGCAGGGCCGACCGGCCCGGGACGATCCGAAAATCTTGCGGCCGGGGACTTTGGGTTCCTGGCCCGGGTTTTTTGAGGTCTCTTGCTTGTGTCGGGGAAACTCCCGTTTGGTGGTCCCTGGGGTCTTGAAGGCCAATTTTTGGGTTTGTCATGGTTGTTTCGGCATTCGAGCGTCTGGGGCTTCCCGCCCAATATGCGGTGGACCATGAGCTTCTGGAACGGCTTTATCTCGAAAAAAGCCGACTTTGCCATCCCGATCACAACGCCCAATCAGGGGCCGAAACGCTTGCGCGGGCCCTTTCGGATAGCGCCGCCCTGAACGAGGCGCATGCGGTTTTGGCCGACCCTTTGAGAAGGGCGGAACATCTGCTTGCCCTTTGGGGCGGGCCTGATGCATCCGCGGACAAGCGCCAGCCGCCCGAATTTTTGGAAAAAATGCTCGATTGGCGGGAGGAGGCCGAAAACCCCTCAGCAAGGGAAAACCTTTTAAATCGTTTGGAAATCGAACGATCCGAACTGCTGAAGAGGATTTTTGAACAATTTGCCTCCCCGGGAGAGGTTCCATCAGACCGGGTGGTTCGTATGAAAGAGATTAGGCTCCTGCTCAACCAGCTTCGCTCGGTGCAGGGCCTGCTCCGGGAACTTGAAGACTCCTACTAAAAGTCGGGAGTCTTGATTTGGGGCGCTTAGCTCAGTGGTAGAGCGGCATGTTTACACCGTGTTGGTCGGGGGTTCGAATCCCTCAGTGCCCACTGTGTTCCCGGAGAAGGTGATTCGCGCATGAGTGAAGTCGTCGGCATTGATCTGGGCACCACCAACAGCCTCGCCGCAAAAATCCTCGACGGCAAGCCAGTTGTTCTCAAAGATGCTTCTGGCAATGGCCTTGTTCCCAGTGTCATTAGCTTTCATTCGGACGGTTCGGTCCTGGTCGGCTCCGAGGCCAAAGCCCGGTCGATGAGCGATCCATTGCACACGATTTTTTCCGTCAAACGCCTCATGGGGCGAAGCCTCGAGGACCTCAAGGGCGTCATTGGTCTGATCCCCCAGGCGATCCACGAAACCGACGCGGGCGAAGGTCGCAAAGTCCTTTGTGTTGACATAGGCGGCAAACCCCACACCCCCGAGGAACTCTCGGCGATCATCCTGCGGGAGGTTCGTCGTCGCGCGGGCAATCCGACCCGGGCGGTCATCACCGTTCCCGCCCACTTTGACGAATCCCAGCGTCAGGCCACCCGCGACGCGGGGAAAATCGCCGGTCTGGAAGTCCTGAGAATCATCAACGAACCGACCGCCGCCGCTTTGGCTTATGGGCTTGACCGCAGGCGCAAAGGGACCATCGCGGTTTATGACTTTGGGGGTGGAACCTTTGATTGCACCATTCTCAATCTGCAGGACGGCGTGTTTCGCGTCCTGAGCACGGGCGGCGACACGCGCCTTGGTGGCGATGATATCGACCGCGAGCTGATGGGGTTGCTCCTTGGGGAAATGGGACTGGATCCCAAGGCCGTTGATCCCACGCTTTTGCAAAACCTGCGAGATCTTTCCGAACGGGCCAAGATCGCCCTGTCCGATGCCGAAACCACAACGGTCGCCCTCCCGCCCTCTCCGCGGTTTCCCGCTGGAAAAACGCGCGAAATCACGCGGGCCGAATTTGAGGAAATGATTCTTCCCCTGGTCAAGAAAAGCCTCGACAAGTGTCGTGTCGCCCTGCGCGACGCAAAAAAAACTCAAACACAGATCGATGAAGTCGCCCTTGTGGGCGGATCGACGCGCATTCCGCTGATTCGCCGCCTTGTCGGCGAATTCTTTGGCAGAAAGCCCCACACCGAACTCAATCCGGATGAGGCGGTCGCTTTGGGCGCGGCGATCCAGGGGGATATTCTCACCGGCAACAGGCGACAAACCCTTCTTTTGGATGTGGTGCCGCTTTCCCTGGGGATCGTCACCCTCGGAGGCGCGGTCAGCAAGCTGATCCACCGAAACACAACCATTCCCGCCCGGGCCACCGAACGCTTCACCACAGCCGTCGACAATCAGACGGCTGTGGAAATCACCATCGTCCAGGGCGAACGCGAACTGGCCAAGGATTGTCGCAATTTGGGGCGATTCAAGCTTTCGGGAATTCCGCCTATGCCCGCCCAGATGGCACAGGTGGATGTGACTTTTTTGATCGATGCGGATGGTCTCCTTACCGTCTCGGCAAAGGAACAGCGCAGTGGCCAGGAAGCCAAGGTGAGCGTGAAGCCCGCCCATGGCCTGACCGATGAGGAGGTCGAACGGATGGTCCTCGAAAGTGTGGACCATGCACGGGACGATTTCCGGGTGCGTCGTCTCATCGAACTCAAAGCCAAAGGCGCCACCCTGGTCAGTCACACCCGTCGCACCCTGGCCCGGACGGACCTTGCCATTGGCTCCGAAGAACGCAACCAAATCGAACAAGCGGTCGCGGGAGTCGAGCAGGCGTCCCAATCCGATGACATCTCCACCGCCGAGCCGGGTGACAGGCTCAATGCGGCGATCAATCATCTTTCCGAAGTGACCTTGCCTGTCGCGACGCGGGTGATGGACGAGACCGCCAAGCGGGTTCTTTCCGAAAGGGCACCAGAACAGGTGACCACCGGACTGATTTCCTGAGCAGGGCCCATTTTTTCCATCGGGCTCAGATTTTCTGATCTTTTGAAGGGTGTTTTCCATGAAACTGGATTGGTCGGATTATCGCGAGATCGGCGCTTTGTTGTTTGAAAAATACGATACGCTCGATCCCCTGACCGTGCGCTTCACGGATATGCACCGCTGGGTATTGGACCTTGAGGATTTCCACGGCACCCCCGACGGCTCCAACGAAAAGCGCCTGGAAGCGATCCAGATGGCATGGTATGAAGAGTGGAAGGACGAATACGGCAAGTAAGGGCTTCCGGTGGGACCAAGAGCGAGGGTTCCCACCCAACAAGTGGGGTAGCCAAATTTCTTGCAAGTTATTGTCGTTTTGGGCTCCGGGTTGGGGGAGCCAAATTGTTGTCTTGGATGGACGCTTTCCGACGGAACCTTTCCCTGTGCATTTGTTGACAGGGTCTTGTAACCTAGACTGTGTCAGAAAAACTTCCGATTGATTCCTTTCTTTGAAGGTCAGGCCACCCCATGCAGGTGAACAAGGCGGTCATCACGGCGGCGGGTCGCGGAGCAAGACAATTCCCCGCTGCCGATCCGGTTCAAAAGTCGATGCTCCCCCTGGTCGATCGGGATGGGACCAGCAAACCTGTCCTCCAGATCATCGCGGAGGAGGCGATCGAGAGCGGCATCGAGAGGATCTGTGTCGTTTGCGGGCCGGGGGACGAGGATGTCTATCGCCGCCATTTCCAGGCATACGCCGCCATGCTCAAGGGCGGGGCCATTGATACCCCATGGGCTGCAAGACAGGCAACCCGGGTCGCCGAAATCCAGGACAGGCTCGAATTCGCCATCCAGGAGTCGCCCGAGGGGTACGGGCACGCTGTTTGGTCGGCCAAGTCCTTTATCAAGGACGACCCGTTTCTCGTTCTATTGGGGGACCATGTCTACATTTCCGGAGTGGAAAGGCGTTGTGCCAGGCAATTGATTGACACGGCCCGCGAACACAATTCGGCGGTCTCCGCGGTCAAGGCGACTCCCGAACACCTGATCAATCTTTATGGAACCATCCAGGGGAAACGGGTTCATGGAAAACCCGGACTTTATCAGGTTTCCGAGGTTATCGAGAAACCCAATCCGAGCTTGGCGGAACTGCGCCTGACCGTTCCCGGACTCCGTCAGGGGCATTATCTCTGTTTTTTCGGAATGCATGTGTTGCAACCCGCCATCCTGGAACTGCTTGAGGCGGCAATCAAGGACCCTTCAAGGGACAAAAAACCGGTGGGTTTAAGCCCATCCCTCAATCGTTTCGCCCAGGGGAACCGACTTCTTGCGCTGGAGGCGACAGGCCAAAGACACAACCTCGGCACCAAGTTCGGGGTCGTGGACGCGCAAATCGCCATGGCGCTTTCCGGAATCGACCGTGACGAAATGATGGAGCTTTTGTTGGGCACCGTTCTTCGTATCCGTCACCAAACCGATAATCGTGAGCCGACTCCCGAGGTCAATGGGGCCCACTTGGGCAACAGCGTGCGGGGGGATGCCCGCGCATGAACCCCTTTGTAGCCTTGATTCTCTCCGAAGATCCCGCCATTCGGGATAAAGCCGCTCTCGAAATGGCCCAACAGATGTCCACGGCGACCCTGTTGTCGGCGCTTTCGGGGTTGGAGCGGTTTCGCAAGGAATCGACCAACCTCTACCACCGGGTCCGCGCCGCGATCATCCTCCATGGGGTTTGTCGTTTTCGCCTCCAGGAGGACCCGGCCCTCCCGGCGGATGGTCTTTTGGACAAAGACGCCTTTATGGCGCTTTTTGACCGCCGTTTTGAGGAAGCGATTTCCCGGAT
>CAWUOD010000113.1:0-8068 GCA_963923115.1 uncultured Singulisphaera sp. | reverse complement strand
AAACCCGAGGACAGCCTTTTGATCAAGGCGCTCAGCCACGCGGAAGTGGATCTGAGGATGCCTCCCAAAAAGATGCTCCCTCTTCCCGAGGTCGAAATTTTCCGGGAGTGGGTCAAACAGGGCGCTCCCGATCCTCGTGTCATGACCCCTTCGGACCAGGCCAACGCAAAAGGGGAGTCCCTTTCCGCCAGCCGGACATGGGAGGAAGAGTTCAGGAAGAGGCTTGACTGGTGGAGTCTCAAACCGATGGGGCTTTCCCGATCGCCTGAGGCTCAAAAGGGCTCGAACCCCGCCGGCGACATCGATCCGATCGACCAATGGATCCGGACCCGCCTTCTGGAGGCGAAATTGTCCCCCGCGAAACCGGCCACCCCGGAGGTTCTGCTTCGGCGTTTGTCGTTTGTGCTGACAGGGCTGCCTCCCACACCGGAAGACCTCAAGGAATTTTTGGCCTCTCCCACGGACAAGGCCTATGAGCGATTTGTCGAAAAGTATCTAAAAAGTCCGCATTATGGCGAACGATTCGCCCGGCACTGGATGGATGTCGTTCGCTACACCGACACCTATGGCTATGAATGGGACAACCCCGCCAAAGGATCCCACGAATTTCGCGACTATTTGATTCGGGCCTTCAACGACGATCTGGGCTATGATTGGTTCCTGCGCGAACAGCTTGCCGGAGATCTGCTGCCCAAACAGCGGATTCATTCAGAGTCCGGCACGGTCGAAAGCCTGATCGCGCCGATGTTTTATCACATGGGGGAGCATCGCCACGGCAGCAGCCTGATGTTCAACGGCATCCATCAGGAGATGGTCAACAACAAGATCGATGCCCTCTCCAAAGCCTTTCTGGGAATGACGGTCGCATGCGCCCGTTGTCATGATCACAAACTCGAAGCGATTTCCCAACACGACTACTATGCTTTGGCCGCCTTGTTAACCACCCCTCGATGGACCTCGCGCGTTGTCGATGCGCCCGGCAAAAATGACGCAACCATCGCCCGGCTGAGGGAACTGCGCGGGCAGATCCGAAGCGAGCTGGCGACGCTTTGGACCAGAACTCCGATCACAAAAACCGCAATCAAAAACGCCCTGGGCGACTTCACAAAAATCAAAACCAACATCGAGGATGTCATTCATCCGGTGGCCCTGACGCATTGGCGCGACAAGGACGCCGCTGCCGCCTGGACAGAACTCAAAGGCCAGTGGCAAACAGCCCGCGACCAACGCAAAAAAGCAAATGCCCACTTCCAAAACCTTGCGGATTTCCAAACTCCCGCCCTTCCGCCGGGTTGGGTCGCCGAAGGCGATGGCATGCGGCATGGCCATGTATCCGATGGGACGCCTTTGATCGCCCTGGAAGGGGACGCTATCGTCAGGCGCCTTTTGCCAAAGGGGTATCACACCCATGCCCTTTCATCCAGGCTGGCTGGTTCGCTGCGAATGCCCCCCCAACACCTTGTTCCCGGCAAATCCACCAGCATCCAGATAGCCGGAGGCGAATTTGGCGGGTATCTGGTGGTGGATGATCATGCCTTCCAGAACGAGACGGTTTCGTTTCTGGGCAACACAGAGCCCCAGTGGCGCACCTTCGCCGATGCCGAACTCAAAAACGGTGTGCAACAGGTCACGATCGAATTCGCGACTTCCGGACTCAATCCGAATTTCCCGCCCCGGACCGGACTTGCGGCCGGATTGCCCAATTCCGATTTTGGCTATGACAAAAGAAGCTGGATAAGCATCACGCGCATAGTCTCAAGCGATACCCCGGGCACCCCGCAGGATGAGCTTGATTTTTTGGCGACTCTTTTTGAGGGACCCGACCCCAAATCCGCCGACGAAGCATGGAAGCGCTTGTCGGAGTGGTATCAGGGCGCGGTGGCCCGCTGGGCCGTGGATCGGATGAAACCGGGCGACCGGGCGATTCTCGATGCGCTCCTGACGCGAAATCTCTTGCCCAACAAAACCCAATCAGGCACCAGGCTGGGCCAACTCCTGGCCGAATATCGCAAAGTGGAGTCAACCGTTCCCTTTTCGCGCACCGTCAACAGCATGGACGAGAGGGAAATGTCCAAAGCTTCCTATCCCCTTAATGTCCGGGGCAATGTCGATGTTTCGGGTCCGCTTGTCAAACCGGATTTTTTGCGGATGTTTTCGGGAAACAACCGCATCGCCCAAAGCCAGGGCAGTGGACGGCTGGAACTTGCGGAGGCCTTGGTTGATCCCGAACATCCTTTGACAACAAGGGTCTATGTCAACCGGATCTGGCAGTGGGTTTTTGGAACCGGTTTGGTCGCGACACCCGATGACTTTGGCCATTTGGGTGCGAGGCCCTCGCATCCCGAACTGCTCGACACACTCGCCCGCGACTTCCAGCAAAAAGGTTGGTCGACAAGGCAAATGTTGAGGCGTCTTGTTCTGAGTCAAACTTTCCGGCAATCCGGCATCGTCAGCGAAAAAGCCAGGGAGATCGATCCGGGCAACAGGCTGCTTCATCACTATCCCACCCGCCGCCTGGAAGCCGAAGCCATCAGGGACGCGATGCTGCAAGTCTCTGGTCGAATGGATGCCAAACTTTATGGTCGGCCCATTCTTCCCCCCCGCGCGGTCCAGGATGGTTCCAAGCGGCTTTATAGCGGCCCGCTTGATGGGGAGGGGCGCCGTTCGATCTATCAGCAGATGTCGATCATGGACCCGCCCAAATTCCTTGTGGGATTCAACCTTCCCGATCTCAAACTCCCGACTGGACGCAGGGATGTGACCAATGTGCCGTCACAGGCGCTCATTCTCCTGAATGATCCGTTTGTCGAGGCGATGTCGAAACAGTGGGCCACGAATCTTGTCAGGGACGCCAACAAGGATGTCGAAGGCAGAATACGGGGGATGTTTGGGCGGGCCCTTGGTCGCGAACCCGATGCCGCGGAGACGGCGCGCTGGACGAGGGCGCTCCAGGATTTCGCCACCACGCCAAATGCGGATCTTTTGAAAGATGAAAAAGCCTGGCAGGGCCTGGCTCATGCGCTCTTCAACACCAAGGAGTTCATTTACTACCGATGAGCAATCCATCCCTTGTCGGAAATCGATCATGCGACTGTCCGGGGAGCCCTCCCCCGGCGACAAGTCGTCGTGATTTATTGCGGGGCGCCGCCGCAGGGTTCGGCTGGCTTGCCCTGAGGGCGATGGCGCAGGGTTCGGCGGAGGTTTTGAATCAGGGGTTGGCCGCGCCCCACTTTCGGCCGCGCGCCAAAAATGTGGTCTTTTGTTTCATGGACGGGGGGCCCAGTCATGTCGACACCTTTGATCCGAAACCGATGCTTAAAAAACACGAGGGGAAAGCGATCGGCCCCGGCGCCGTGACCAAGCGTTCCCAATCGGACGCAAACCGGGTCTGGATGGGAAGCCCCTGGGAATTTCGCAAGCGTGGCCAAAGCGGTCTCTGGGTGAGCGATCTGTTCCCCCATGTCGCCCGTGTCGCCGACGAGCTTTGCGTCGTCCGCTCGATGGTTGGCGAGCTTCCGCTGCACGGACAACAGAACCTGCTTTTACACACGGGGAAAATCCTCGGCCAGGCGCCCAGCCTTGGGGCCTGGGTCTCCTATGGTCTGGGAACGGAAAACAAAAACCTTCCCGGTTATGTGGTCCTCAACAATGATTGGGTTCCCAACGGAGGCCAGGAAAATTTTGGCAGTTCGTTTTTGCCCGCGAGCCACCAGGCCACCATGATGCGCCCCCAGGGGGTCCCGGTGGACAACATCAAGGCAACCGATTATGCCACTCTTCAAAAGCGTAAACTTGCCCTGCTTGCCGATCAGGACCGGGCCTTCGCGGCGCTAAGCTCCGACGCCCAGGCCATCGAGGGGGCGATCGCCAACTATGAAACCGCCTTCCGAATGCAGACCGCCGTGCCCGATTTGGCGGACATCTCCCGCGAACCCGAATCGATCCGCAAGCTCTACGGTCTGGATTCCCCCGATGAGCACCAAAGACTCTATTCCACCCAGGCCCTGCGAGCCAGAAGACTGGTCGAGGCGGGCGTGCGATTCGTTGAGATCACTTGTCCCAGTTTCGATGGGAACAACTCCCCATGGGACCAGCACGGCCAGCTCAAACAACTCCACGAGAAAAACGCCCGCATCACCGATCAGTCTGTCGCGGCCCTGATCATCGACCTAAAACAACGGGGCCTGTTGGACGAGACAATCGTGCTCTGGGCGGGCGAAATGGGACGCACCCCCCACACTCCGGCGGTCAACGCCAATGCCGGGCGGGATCATCATGTAAACGGCTACTCGATCTTTTTTGCCGGTGGGGGGTTCAAGCCCGGAATGGCTTTTGGCGAAACAGACGAATTTGGCAACGCGGCGATCGTCGATCCACTCGACATCCACGACATCCATGCGACGCTGCTACACCAATTGGGCCTCAACCACGAACGGCTCACCTTCCGCCACGGAGGCCGGGACCAACGCCTCACGGATGTCCATGGGCGTGTGATCCGGCAACTGTTGGCCTGATCCTGGCGCGATAGGCCGATCGCCAAACACTCAACGAACCCAGAGCGTCACGGCGCTGGCTTTGTCCGCCGCCCGAAGGATGGTTTGGGTCTGCCTGGTGAAATCGGCCTCGGTCGCCGAATAGATATCGCAAAATTTCTGGGGATTGCGATCGACCAGCGGGAACCAGCTGGATTGGACTTGCACCATGATCCGGTGGCCCGGACGAAAAGTATGGCAAATGTCGGGCATGGTGAAAGAGATTTTGGTCGGGGTTCCCGGTTCAAGAGGTTCGGGTTTGGAGAAGCTGTTGCGGAACTTGGCGCGGAACGGCTCGCCCCGAATCAACATCTGATAATTGCCCATGCGCACCCCGGTCGGATTGGGATCGGGGTCGGGATAGTCGCCCGGAAACACATCGATCACCTTGACGACAAAGTCGGCGTCGGTGCCTGTGCTTTTCACCCAGAGATCGACCTTGATCGGCCCTGAGACCGTTGTGTCCTCGGCCAGGACGGGTGTCTGGTACACAAGCACATCAGGCCGCCTGGATGCGTGGCGTTGATCCGCGACCATATAGTGATAGTCCATTGCGGTTGTCGTTTTTTCCAGATGGGGCACGGGTTTGGCCGGGTCGGCGACATAGGAATCCGAGCCAGCTCCCGTTGGCGCCTGTTCGGATAGACCACCATTTTCCCGAAGGTGGAATGCGCGCGGTTTGGCATCGCCTGGGGGCCAGGCGTCAAATTTCCGCCACTGATTGGTTCCCGATTCGAAAACAAAGGCTTTGGGAAGTTGGGGGTTGTCCTGTCCCTTGAGTTTGTTTTCGAAGAAGGGGAACTCGATATTTTTGCGATAAAACTCTGCTGTATTGGAGTTGAACCGGGCGTTGCCCAATCCCTCGCCTGTTCCGCGCGACCAGCCGCCATGGTCCCATGGGCCCATGACCAGGATGTTGTCGGAAGAAAACCCCTGCTTTTCGATCGACTTGAAGCATTCGATCGCGCCGAACAGGTTTTCCGCGTCGAACCACCCGCCGACGGTCATGACCGGAGGCTTGATTCCCTTGAGGTGGGGGCGAAGGTTCATCGATTGCCACATCTCATCATAAGTCCCCCGCCTCATCATTTCGTTCCAGAAGCTGATGGTCCCATTGAGATACTTTTTATCGGCATTGGCGAGCGGCCCCATGTCCAGAAAGAACTGGTAGCCATCGGGGGTGTTGTGATCAAAGGGCACACGGCCAAATTTTTTGTCCGGGGCCTTCCGTTCCTTGCCGAATCCCGACATGAAATTGAACGCATGGGCCAGGAAAAGACAGCCATTGTGGTGGAAATCGTCCCCCACAAACCAATCGATCACAGGCGCCTGGGGGCTGCACGCCCCAAGGGCGGGATGGGCGTCGATCATCCCCGCCGCGGTGTAAAAACCGGGATAGGAAATTCCGCTTTGTCCCACGCGGCCATTATGATTGGGGATCTTTTTAAGCAACCACTCGATCGTGTCATATGTGTCCGTGCTCTCATCGCAATCGGTTGGCCCCTTGTTCGGTTTGTGCGGGGTGACATTGGCGAATGTCCCTTCGGACATCCAGCGTCCCCTCACATCCTGGTAGACAAAAATGTAGCCGGACTTCTGGAACATTTCCGATGGTCCAAGCTTTTCGCGATAGTTGTCGACTCCATACGGGGCGACGCTGTACGGGGTGCGGTTCAGCAGGAACGGGTACTTTTTCGAATCGTCCTTGGGGACATAGACGGCCGTGAACAAACGCTTTCCATCACGCATCGGGATTTGGAATTCGTGTTTGGTGTAGTTTGCACGGACATGTTCCCGAAGAACTTTGGCCTCGTCGGAAACGGGCGCCACGGGAGGCGTCTGCGCCGGGGTAAACAGGGCGCACGATAAAAGCAGAACAAGCGATCCTGTATGACGGGACATCGAATCCACCTCCCCAGTTGCAAACGCGTGTGTTTTCAGCCGTTTCGACCCAAAGGCCATGGTCGGATTCCCGGGAGATGGAGAATTCCACCGGGACGACATGAGATGGCTATTCTATTACCTGTTTGGAGCATCCCCTGGTGACACCCTGTTTTTTTATCCGTTCAAAGGTTTCCCCGGATTACTCGTGGGGAGTTTGAGGCCATGTCGGATTTGGAGGCAACGGGCCTTCATTTGCGCCGCCTCGGCGTCGCGTCCACACTTCAACATGGCATCCGAAACCTTTGATAACGCATCAGAGACAGAAAATAGGGTAAAAACTCCCCGGCTATGCGGTTGCTCGTGGATCTCCTCCCAAAGGGTGAGGGTCTTTTGCACAGACTCAAGGGCCAGGTCAGGGGAATGGGTTTGAAAATGGAGCATCGACATCGCGAACCAATAATCCGCCAGGGTGGCCTGGATTCCCGTGACTATTTTGGCATCCGCCATTGGGGCCATTTGCGCGAAGGCAAGGTCGAGGTCCTTTTGGACCGTGGCCCTGGTTTGCTGGGTCATGTCACCCATCGTGAGGTTGCATTTTGCCCGCTGAACGAGAAGCCCGGGACGCATTCCCTCAAAAATCGCGTCCTGGTTGACAAGGTCAAGCGCCTCCTCCAAAAGCGGCATGGCGGTCTCCGGCAATCCCATCTCCAGGAGCAATCGGGACTCGCTTTGGATAGCCATGACTTGCGCCGAAACAAGATCCAATTTACGGGCGGTCGCCGTCGCGATGCGCGCATGGGCAATCGCCTCGGAGGGGTGACCCACCAATCGCAAAAGGCTGGCGAGTTTGGAATGGATTTCCCAAACCTTGGGAACATCGATCCCGGGCAGATCCAGTATCTTCCTGTAGGTCGCTTCGGCCCCGGCCCAGTCGCCTGCCGCCTCAAGCTCCATGGCTTCTTCGCTCATCAGGTCCTGGGTACTTTGCTTTCTTTCCAGGTGTCTTTGTTCCATAAGGGCGAAAACATTCTCGGTCGCGTTGGCAACATCCTCCGGGTTGTGGGCCACCATGGCTTTTTGAAAGCGCTCAAGAATGTTTGTGAACTCGGTATCTTCCTCGTTGTGTGTTTCATCCGGTTGCATGGCTTCTTTCGAAATTGCCTGGGGAAGCTGGGTTCTTTTATGATCAAAAAGGATTTTTAGCGATCTGTCGCACAAAAAAAGGCTCCCATCCGTGTTTTGGATGGGAGCCTTCCGGTTTCTTCGCTGGGAGTGTCGAAACTAGGCCGCGAGGCGATGACGCATGCGGACAAAGTCGGCGACGGCACCAATAACACGGGCCTGGTCGGCGGCTTCGAGTTCGGGGAACATCGGGAGCGCCATGGTCGAACGGGCGGCTTCCTCGCTGGCGGGGAAATCTCCTGGACCATAACCCAGATGGGTGAGGCACTCCTGGAGGTGAAGTGGAAGCGGATAGTAGATCTCGCTGCCGATCTTGAGATTTTTGAAGTGCTGGATCAGCGCGTCGCGTTCGCCGTTGGCCACACGAACCACATATTGGTTGTAGCTGTGTAGGCGCCTTGGCAGGGCCTTGGGCTTTTCCAGATAGCTGGAGAGGTGGAAATCCTCGATAAGCGAATCGTAGCGCTTGG
>CAWUOD010000112.1:0-8075 GCA_963923115.1 uncultured Singulisphaera sp. | reverse complement strand
GCGTGGTTGACATTCACCCGGTCGATGTGCCCATCCCCCGCCAATCCCAGATAAAACACATCCAGAGTGTGGGGCTGATAGACTCCAACGGGATCCGGTCGGACCAAAAAATTGTTGTTGTTGAAAAGAAATGTCGGGTCGTCGTGGTTGTAATGAAAACTCCCCTGCATCGTGTAGCCGGGGTAGAGAAAATCCTGCCGGTACCAGTTGGCGACGGCGATCTGCTGGTTGCGGTTATCGAAGGTGTTGAGTCCGCTGTTTGTGTCCTTCTCCATCATGTTGAAATAAATCAGGTTATATTGATCCTGGTTGGAATTGAGCGATCCAAAAACCCGCGCCCCTCGATTGATATTATTAAAAACAAGACCTCGAAAATCGGAATTAAAATACTGGGAACCGACCCTGACCGAACTGAAATCGTAATAGGGCCCCCAATCGGCGATCTTCTTTTCCACAAACCACTCCTCCAGCGCCATGTAGGAACGCTCCCGCTGGGTGCCCTTTCGAACATTGGGATTCACCTGGGCCAGCTCCTCGGTGCTGAGGATATTCGCATTGAAAATAGGGGTCAGTTTGAAACGCCAATCAACAGGCCGGAATGAGGTGTCGCCATGAAAAAGATCGACACCCATGGAGATGAATTGCTGGGTCCCCAATTGGTTGGGGTTCCCAAAAAAATTGTCCGTGTAGGGGCGCGCCGTGCTTTCAAACGGGGTGGTTTGGGAGGGGACAGTGCTTGGCTGGATGATGGTGAAACTGGTTACCGTCAAATCCAAAAAAGTATTCTGGCCAAAGATTGGGTAATCGGCCTTGAGAATATTTTGCCTGTACGGATCCCACCACTGGCCCAAATCATAGGTGTATTCCTGGTACCAGGGGTGGTCTTTGTCCCCCCGGTCCCATTCGGGAAATCCGATCCGCCAACGATCTTCAACAGGCACAAAATGTCCATCCGGGGAAGGCCCCTCGGTTGGCAAAATCCCCGACCGTCCCGTAAACCCGGGCGGAAGAAGGGGCTTCTCGCGAAAAACCTCATCAAGAATGAATGGTTTGGGCGGTGGGGGTTCCTCCCGACCATTCCCCTGACCAAGGTTGCCAGGGGGAGGCGGAAAAGGCGGAAAAATGGCCCGAGGCTTCGGTTCGTCCACCAGGGGAGGAATCGCGGCGTTGGAAGTTCCCATGGAATCGGGTCGGCCCGATTGTGCCCAAACAACTTCCGCACCCGGGGCCACACCCACAAGCAGCGAAAGCCAAATTCGACACAACATTCCGCTCAAAAACGACTTCCTTTTGCAAAAAACAACCAAATTTCCCGAATATCGTGTGTCAATTGGATCGGCCGGGAAGATGGGAAGACTTTATGGATTCAATCAGTTGCAATGGTTTTGCTGATTATGCCAAACCAAAAGGCCGATAAGATCCATGAGACTCCGTCCGTTGGGATCTCCTTTTCCATCACTCGCGGATCGTATCCCGTGGCCGGGGGTTGGCCGATGTTCAAAAGCCTTTTCTCCCGACCAGACAATCCAAAAACCATGCGCCCTGCTCTTTCGCTGGAAACTTTGGAGCACAGGAGTCTTCCCGCCGTGACTGCCTCGCTTGGCGCGGGGATCCTACAGATCACGGGCACACCGCAGAGGGATGTTGTCCAAATTCGTCTGGACACCCCGACCAACCGTATTGTGGTCCAGGATGCCGCCAGGGTGGTAGCATCTTTTTCCGCCCCGGGGGTCACTTCGCTTTCGGTTCAAACCCTTGCGGGCAACGATTCCATTCAGGTCGATCCCAGGCTCGCCATTCCCGCCACCCTTGATGGCGGAACGGGCAACGATGTGCTTCGTGGGGGCGCCGGCACCACAAGCCTCTTTGGGGGGACGGGAATCGACAAACTTTTTGCCGGATCGGGGCCAACAACCTTCAATCCCGGCTCGGCCCCCACCCACCTTTTCAATCTAAAGCCGACGGACACCGCCGTGATCCTGGCTGGAAACACGGCCGTAAATACCCTCCCCGCGGTGCCGACCCCATCCATGGTCCAGGAGGTTCTGTCCCAGGCCGAGGTTGCCAATATTCTCAAACGCGCCTCCGCTGCGACAGCCTCCAACGACGCCATTATCGCCATCGTCGATCGCAATGGCGTCCTTTTGGGACTTAGGGTCGAAGGTGGAGTCTCCCCCCTGATCACAGGCAACACCAACAACCTGGTTTTCGCGGTGGATGGCGCTTTGGCAAAAGCCCGGACCGGGGCATTCTTTGGAAACAACCAATCACCCCTCACCTCGCGCACTGTCCAGTTCATCAGCCAAACCACCATGCCCCAACGCACCATCGATTCCAATCCCAGCGTGGCCGATCCCACCATCCAGGGCCCCGGATTCGTGGCCCCGGTTGGACTTGCGGGTCACTTCCCCCCCAACATCAAAAACACCCCCCAGGTCGATCTCTTCGCTATTGAATACACCAACCGCGACAGCATCATTCACCCGGGACCGGATGGACAGAAAGGGACAGGAGATGACATCGTTCTCCCCTCCCGTTTCAACATCAATCCCGCCTTCATTCCCCCAGGCCAAAACCTCGCCTCGCCAGAGTCTTATGGCTACATTTCCGGCCTCGAACCCAATGCCCAGGCCCGGGGCCTGGCCACGCTTCCGGGTGGTATCCCGATTTACAAAAACGGACAAATGGTCGGGGGAATCGGCGTCTTTTATCCGGGCAAAACCGGATACGCCACGGAAGAAAACTCGGCCCTGGGCACCACCTATAACCCGGCACTCCCCGATCGATCCTATGAGGCGGAATATGTCGCTTTTGCGGCGGTGGGTGGCGCGGGCGGTTTTGAAATCGGAAATCTGGGAGGTGTCGCTCCCACCCCCGGTATCCAGGCGTCGCCCGTTCCCCTCTCCAAGGCGCGCATCGACCTTGTCGGCATCACACTCGACCTCTTTGGCCCGGGCGGAACACAAGGCCCCACCAATCTCGTCAACTTTGGCCGAACACTCGGGGTGGGCGATCCCAACAGCGGTTCCAATCTCCAGGTCACCACCAACCCCGCAGTCACACTCCAAAACGGCAAACCGGTGCCCGAGGGATGGCTGGTCACTCCCCACGATGGCAATGGCATCACCGCCTCCCAGGTCAACCAAATCATTCAGGACGGAATTGCCCAGGCGGCGCGCACGCGATCGGCGATCCGGGTTGGATCAAATCCTTCGGGCACATCCCCCTCAAGCACTCCCGCCAAAATGGTCTTCGCGGTAAGCGACCGGGATGGCAATATTGTGGGACTTTACCGCACGCCCGATTCAACGGTCTTTTCGATCGATGTCGCCGTGGCAAAAGCCAGAAACCTCGCCTATTACAACAATCCGGCCGAACTCCAGCCCATCGACACCGCCCCGGGCCTGACTCCGGGGGTTGCATTCACCAACCGCACCATACGCTATTTGAGCCTTCCCAGATATCCGGAAGGCGTTGATGGGCTGCCACCCGGACCATTCTCGATCCTCAACGATGGGGGAACCAGTCCAACCACTGGTGGCCAGGTCGGCCCCCGACTCCCAAGCTCCGCTTTCCAAAGCGTCCAGGGTTACGCCGCCTTCCACCCGGCCGCAAATTTCCACGATCCCACAAACATCGCCAATCAAAACGGGGTTGTCTTCTTCCCCGGCTCCAGTGGCGTCTATTCCGGTTCCACCCTTCTGGGAGGATTTGGTGTTTCAGGCGATGGGGTCGATCAGGACGATGTGGTGACCTCGCGGGGAATTCTCGGCTACGATCCGGCAAACGGACTTCGGGCGGACAATTATCGCGTTCTGGGCATCCGTCTGCCCTATCGTAAATTCAACCGCAATCCGGAGGGGGGGATCGTTGGATAGAACACTCCTTTGGGGCGGGGGCTTTCACAAATTCCTTTTGGCCGGGCTCCTTCTGGCCTCGGGTTGCCAACACCCCTTTCTCGAAAGAAAGGCCCACGATGATCCCTCGCGACCGGGTCGCCCGGACGAGATCCATCGTCATGCAATCTCCCAGGATGCGGAAAACAACATTGGCCACCCAATTGGGGGAGGCGCCCCTTCGCTTCTTGCACGCAATGTTCGAAACAGCGAGGCTCCGGGCGTGGATGAGGGGACTTGGGGCTGGGATTACTCGGGACGCTGGTTCCCATCCCGTGTAGTATTAAATTGGTGGCACGGTCGCAAACAACAGGGAGGCGAAGGCGCCTACAAGGTCGACCACACCAAAAATTGATCAACAACGCCCGCCGTACGATCTTCCCAAAAGACGCCTAGCCACGCCCCTTCAGGGTCAACAATAGATTGGCAAGCAAGCTCAAAATCAAAGCCCCGCCCAGCCCGGCCAATGTTGGTATCACCCATCCGGGCATTTCGGCCGTTCCCTCGCCTTGCTCTGAGTAGGACTCCCCTTCGGCGAGGGAATCGAGATCCGCGACCTTGATCCGCTGACGGGCCAGTTTGGGAGGCTCCTGATTCAGCAGACATTCCAGATCGATGATGAGGTCCCCGGGTTTCTGATAGCGTCCCTTTGGATTTTTGGCCATCATGATCTCGATGACCTCGCCCAGCCCCGACGAGAGTTTCGGATTGACATGATCGGGGGGCACGAGGGGTTCCTTGAGGTGTTTTTCGAGGACTTCGTGCACATTGGCCCCCTGAAATGGAGGCTGACCCGTCACCATATGGTAAAATGTGGCCCCAAGCGAGTAGATATCCGAGCGGGTGTCGACATCGTCCTTCCCCCGGATTTGCTCCGGAGCTATGTAAAAAGGCGTCCCGATGGTCAGGCCCCGCTCCTTTTCGATGGCCTCCTGGTCCGTGGCCTCCCGCGCCAGGCCGAGGTCGGCCAATTTGGCGACATGCTCGACGGTGAGCATGATGTTCGAGGGCTTGATGTCACGGTGGACCAATGCGCGTTTTGAGGCGTGTTCCAGCGCCTGGGCGATTTGAAGGATGATCTCCGTGGCTTCTTTTTCATCAAAGATCTTTTTTGGCCCCTTGAGCAGGTCCGCGATGGTCTGCCCCTTGATCAGCTCCATCACGAAATAGTGGGCCCCCCCCGCCGATCCCACATCGATCGCCTGGACTATGTTGTTGTGGCTGCACCGGGCGGCGACATGGGCCTCCTTGACGAACCGCTGGAGATAGTCGGGATTCCGGGCAAGACGACCATGGAGAAGCTTGATCGCGACCTCCCGGTTCATGGAGATTTGCTTGGCGCGATATACCGTGCCACCCGCCCCTTTACCCAACTTTTCCTGGAGAATGTACCCCGGGATTTTCTGCTCGCGAAGACTGGCAAGGTCGCGGAAAACCCGCCTTGCCTGGTTTTTGGTGATTCCATCCAGCTTGACCACGGTCCGGATCAGCCGACCTGCATCGGTCGTCTGTTTTTCCGTGAGCGGCCCCTTGAGCTGGCCAGCCTCCTCCTGATCAATCAGACCATGCCCGACCAGAACCGACAATATTTCCTCCGGGGTCGCGGGAGGAACCGTGATTCCCGCCGGGTCAATATTCGGCTCGTTGGGCGAGTCCGAGCTGTTGGAATCTGATGGGGAAGACATGTTTAACCCTGGATACTGTATATCAGGTTCATTTTGGGTAGGACCGAAATTTCAGACCACTCCTTTTGTGAAGAATTGCACAAATTTGAACAAGAATCCTGAACAAATGGAAAAAAGTGTGGGGTCAATGCACCAGGTTACTAGGATTTCATTGGATTCGGCTGTTTTGTTCCTGACCCCAAACCTTCGGAGCGGGGGCACAAAGGCCCCTGATGGGCATGGCAGCAGCGCATGAAATAAGCTTGGGCGACCCATACACCCAAGCTTTCCACAACGCCCTGGAAGCGAGTGTTCTCGTGTTAAACCGCCTTTTCCTGGCGGTTCACATTATCCCCGTGAAACGGGCATTTTCCCTGCTTTTGCGTGACCAGGCTGAAGTTGTGAACTTCGAAGATGGTCAATACGCAACCTACGATTTCGACTCCTGGCGCCAGGTGAGCGATTACCGGGCCCGGAATTTCCGCCAGATCGAGGACGATTGGATCCGGACGGTGACCTGTGAAATCCAGGTTCCCCGCGTCATTCGCCTTCTGAATTATGACCGCATTCCTCGCCAAAGCATTAAATTCAACAGGCGAAACCTGTTCGCCCGTGACGGAAACCAATGCCAATATTGTGGCAAAAAGTTCTCCACTTCCGATTTGAGCCTCGATCATGTTGTTCCAAGAACCCAGGGTGGCGTAAGCAGTTGGGAGAATATTGTTTGCGCCTGTGTTCCCTGCAATGTCCGCAAGGGTGGCCGAACCCCCAAGCAGGCAAACATGGCACTGATCCGCAAACCGGAGAGGCCAAAACGAAGCCCGCTACTCAACCAAAAACTGTCCAACAAGAAATACGAATCCTGGCACATGTTCCTATCCAACGCTTATTGGGATGTGGAACTGGGCTAGGATAAGCTTCCCCAGCCGACTACTTTGAACCAATTCCCGATTTTGCCCGGTTCAACTTCGTTGACCAGACGAAATGCGGGTTTAGGATAAAGGCAGGGTTTGAGCTTTGGGAAAAACAGCAAGTTTGGCTGCCTGAAAACAAACTTGCTTCTCCACACCAATCCCTGAGGTGGATTATGATTCTCTCCCGCGGAATTTTGGTTCTTGGCGCCATTTTGGGATTCGGTGCGGCAAACCCCACCCTTTTTGCCCAAACCGATTCCAAGGTAAAGTTTGACACGGTTGATGGCGTTACCCTTCGGGGCAATCTTTACATCAGTTCCAAAGGGGAAAAAGCACCAACCATCCTGATGCTCCATCCCTTGTCCAATGCCAAGGACAAAAAGCCGGGGGACCAGATGATGGACGGCTGGCAGGAGCTGGCCAAAGAACTCAACAAAGCCGGTTACAGTGTCCTCACTTTTGATTTCCGGGGACATGGCGAAAGCACCTCGGTAAGCCAACAATTTCTCCGGGCGGATTACCCCTGGAACACAAAACTTCTTCGGTTGCGCCGCGATACTGCCAGCCTTTCCTCCAAGGACTTTCAGCAAGGCTACCAGCCCCATCTGGTGGATGATGTCGCCGCTGCCAAGACATTTCTGGATGGAAAAGGCCAGGTCAACACCAGCAACCTGATCGTTCTTGGCGCGGGCGAGGGGGCGACCATAGGTGCTCTTTGGATGGCTTCAGAAACCAAGCGCCGCCGGGGCGATGTCCAAACCAACATGGCGACCCTTTTCAACACGCCTCCGGTTCCCCGGGACTTTTTCGAACCGGAAAGCCGGGACCTCCTGGCCGGTATATTCATTTCTCCTGTTGCTTTTGTCGGCGGCAAGCAGATGCCCCTTGGCCCCTGGTTCAAGGACATCACCGCCAAGCGCTCCAAGGAACGGACCCAACTCCTTTTCATCTACGGGGGCAAGGACACCCGTATGGACGGCCAAATCCAGGGGTACCTGAAATCGATCCGCCCTGGGTACACGAAGAAAAAGGATGGTACGGTCACCGCCACCAAAAACATCAGCTCCTCGGGATTGGAAAACACCCTCGATCTGAAGATCGACTCAAAGGAACAGGGCGCCGCCCTGATTCCCCCGGGCGAAGTGTCGGGATACCTGATCAAGACCTGGCTACCCTCCCTTACAGCCAATCTGACCCTCCGGGATCCCGACCAAAAAGACAACAAAAGCCGCTTTTACTTCTGGGTCAAGGAAAACATGGGCAAACCCGTTCTGACACCCGGGTCCTACATGCCCGCCCGAATGAAGGATGACGAAGCCCAGCGCCCCGTCCCTCTTTCCATGTTTGGAATCAACTAAACTCTCTGATTTCCGGCATCCACGCCCATTCAGTGACTGAACAAAACGCCGCAAACAGGGAACAAACTCCCCATTTGCGGCGTTTTTGTTTTCCGGATAGCCAGCCACCCATTCGTGGATCTCGAATGGTTTGGGATGGAAAGGTTTTTGCCCCACAACCTTGGGGGAGATATGACCCCCAAGAGCATTTGGGCGAAGTCCATGCGGCGGCTGTGCCTTTTTCAACAAAGGCAATCAAGGATT
>CAWUOD010000111.1:0-8080 GCA_963923115.1 uncultured Singulisphaera sp. | reverse complement strand
TCAAAATTTCCAATCCCATGGGGCGGATCCGGTCCCGGGGGCCGAAAAAAAAGAATCCGCCGCCAATTGGAATCAATGGCGTGGCCCCAAGCGGGATAGCCATATCGGTTCTGGTGCCCCTTGGCCAAACACCCTGGATGAGGCGCACCTCAAAAGGCTTTGGCGGGTCGAAACCGGCCCGGGTTATTCTGGTCCCATCTGCGACAACGACCGCGTTTACACAACCGCCACGATCGATCGGGCAAAGGAAGTTGTCGCGGCTTTTGATCGCAAGACCGGAAAACTCGTTTGGAAATCGTCATGGGATGGCGCCATGACAGTGCCTTTCTTTGCAAAGGAAAACGGCGACTGGATCCGTTCGACCCCCACTCTTGATGGTGATCGACTTTATGTGGCTGGCATGCGGGATGTTCTTGTGTGTCTTGAGGCCAAAACCGGCAAGGAACTTTGGCGTGTCGATTTCACCAAGCGACACAATACCCCGCTTCCCGCATTTGGATTTGTTTGCTCGCCTTTGGTGGATGGAGACGCTTTATATGTCCAGGCGGGTGCAGCGGTCGTCAAACTCGACAAGCTGACCGGCGAAGAAAAGTGGCGCGCTCTCAATGACGCGGGTGGAATGTGGGGAAGCGCGTTTTCCTCGCCGATTCTCGCGGACCTGTCTGGTAAAAAAGTTCTGCTGGTGCAGAGCCGAACCCACCTCGCGGGGATCAATCCCGAAAAAGGCGAAGTCCTCTGGAAAAAGGAAATCCCTGCGTTTCGTGGAATGAATATTCTTACCCCTCTCGTTCTTCCCACCGGTATTTTCACCAGTTCCTATGGGGGCAAAAGTTTCCTTCTCAAAGAGGAGGGGGCCGACCTCAAAGAGGTGTGGACCAACAAGACCGAAGCCTACATGTCCAGCCCTGTTGTGATCGGAGGCCACATTTACCTCCATCTGAGAAATCAGCGTTTTGTCTGTATTGATGTGGCGACAGGCGATACCAAGTGGACCACCACCCAAAGCTTCGGAAAATACTGGAGCATGATTGCCCAAGGGGACAAAATCCTTGCGCTCGACCAACGGGGTGTGCTGAGGCTGATCAAAGCCAACCCGGCGAAATACGAACTTATCTCGGAAAGAAAGGTCTCCGATCAGGAAACCTGGGGTCACCTTGGTCTTTCGGGAGACACAATTTTTATCCGTGATCTGAATGGTTTAAGCGCCTGGGAATGGTCGCTTGCAACACGCCCGGCGCCCCCGGCTGAATAGCCCAATCCTTGGCATTGTGGTTAAACCTTCGTGAAATTCGCAAAATTTGGTCCCTTTTCGGGTTCCATGGTCCACATGGCGTGTTTAAGATGAGTGTGAATATCCCAAATTTTTGTACCTGGTCGCAGTCGGAATCATCTCCAATCCCAACTTTCTTGGGTTTTCGGATCTGTGCTCCAGGCGAGGTGTGTCACAATGGTCCTTTCCAGCCAATTTCACGCGCTACTGCAAGCGGGGAGGCTCCTCGCGGATAGTCTTCCCGCCGAAGCGGTGCTTGTGATGGCTGATGGTCCTCTGGATTGGGCATCCGTGCGCCGGGAACTTGGTTCCCGGGCTCTCCTGGTTGCCCAGGCGGAGGATGAACCCGAGCGCCCCTTCAAGGAGCGCGAGCGCCTTGAAAAAGACCATAATCTTAGTTTCCTCGAAATTGAAGCAGGCCCCACTCCCATTCAGGAACGGATGAGCATTGCGCTTCTTGATGCCGTCCGGTCGGAAAAATTGCGCCCTGGCGCCTCGGTGGTCGTACTCTACAACGGGATCACGACCGGGGATGATGAAAACCCTGGAATGGACAGCATCAGCGTCATTCGCCTTGGAGAGCATTTGGAGCTTTTGAGCGCCAAGGAACTCAAGCGACTTGACACCCAGGTCCCGTTGGGCACACTTCAGGCGGTGGTCGACCTTGCCACCCAGATTGGGCGGGAAGGGCGTGAGGGGCAACCTATTGGAACCATGTTTGTGGTGGGGGATACGGCCAAGGTTCTCAAGCTTAGTGCCCCAATGAATTTCAATCCCTTCCGTGGGTACAGTTCCGAGGAACGGGATGTCCGCAATCCAGCGGTTCGTGAACAGATCAAGGACATAGCCAAACTGGAAGGGGCCCTGATCATTCGCCGGGATGGCGTCGCTGTCGCTGGTTGCATGCGGGTGGAAGCGCCTGAACGCTCCTACAACCTGAGTATGGGACTGGGGACGCGCCACGCCGCCGCCTCGGCCATTTCCAAAGCCACCCGGGCGGTTGCGGTAACGGTAAGCCAATCCACGGGTGTCGTCCGCCTTTTTCAGGGTGGCGATGTCGTCCTTCGTATCGAACCGATGGCCCGGCCAATCCTTTTTGGACATTTCCGCTTGCAGGCCGAATCGGTGTAAACTGTTTTTTTGGGTATTTCATCCGGAGCTGGATCATAGCGGACCGATTGTTTTATATGCAGTTGCGGATCTGCGTTTTTGGTCGAGTTGTTTTTTTATGTTCGGTTGGGGAATGTTTGTTCTATCATCCCTAAAAAAGGATAAAGATTCTGGTTTTTCACCTGCCGTGATTCTATCAGGGGGCAAACATGAGATGGGAACAGGGCGATGAGAGCCAAAATATTGAGGATCGTCGGGGTCAATCCGCAAAGCGCAATTTTGCGCTGGGTGGTCTGGGAACTCTGATTCTGATGCTGGTTGGCGCCTATTTTGGCATAGATCCAAGGGTGATAAACCAATTCATCGGGGTTGTGCAAAATGTGGCGCCCCCGGCCCGCCCCGAACAAAAACGGGAACTTACCGCCCGGGAGATTCGTGTTCGCGAGTTCAATTCCAAAATATTGCGGTTTACCGAAAAGGTTTGGGATGAGCAATTTCGTCGCATGGGTAAAAACTATACCCCTCCAAAAATGGTCCTTTTTGAGGATGCCGTCGATACGGGTTGTGGAAACGCGCCCTCTGCCGTGGGGCCCTTTTATTGTCCAGCCGATCAAACGGTCTATCTCGACCCGACATTTTTCGATGAACTCGCTGGAAAATTGGGAGGATCCAAAGCGGAATTTTCCCAGGCCTATGTGCTGGCCCACGAAGTGGGTCACCATGTGCAAAACCTGTTGGGCTATAGCCGTCTTGTGGATGGGAAACGGCGGACGGAAACCAAAACGGAATACAACAAGTGGTCGGTTCGTCTGGAGCTTCAGGCCGATTATCTTGCCGGGGTATGGGCCCATCATGGCCAGACGCAATTCCAGTTCATTGAGCCAGGCGACATCGATTCCGCGATCCGATCGGCCAACGCGATAGGCGACGACCGCCTTCAAAGGAATTCCCGGGGATTCACCTCCCCCGAAAGTTACACCCACGGCACATCGGCCCAGCGGGTGAAATGGTTCAGATTGGGGCTGCAGACCGGAAACCTGAGCAGGATGAAAGATATCTTTGATATGCCATATGGGGATCTCTAGGCGAATGGGACCGCTCCGCTCGGCGGGGGTTTCCCTCATCCAGGAACAATTTTTTGGCGCGCGATGTTGGCCGACCAGATTCCTGCCCGATAGATGATCAGGCCGCTTTTGGCCGGGCCTCTTCCCTGCCCAAAAGCAAATCGATTGTGCGCATTTGGGCGGTTTTTTCCTCTTTGTTGAGAAGCTCGCGGGAAATCGCTTTCGCCCGGCGGGAGATTTTGGCTCCTTGGCGTTTGAGGCTTTTGAGGAGCTCCAAAAGTTCCTTCTTCGCGGCTTTGAGGGTCGATTCTTCAAGACCCATGCGCTTTCGCAATTGGGACCTGAGCAGGAGGATTTCCTCCCTTGATCGGGCGGGATTTTCCGATGCCTCCAATAATCTCATGCGGTAGCGTTCCAGCACCACCGCCTCCTCGCCCAGGCGCCTTGCCCTTTCGCCCAATTCCGTCTCCCGGCGAATCAGGGTCGCCCGGATCTCCGCCTCATCCGGAGTGATTTCCCGCGGGTCAAGTGGTTTGGTGTGTTGCCCGATTTTGCTTTTTGCCGGTTTGCCATTTTGTACCAGGGTGGTTTCTGCGGGTTTGGCTGTCGGTTTCGTTTTCTCTTCGGTTTCCGATCGCGGATTTGTACCCTTCGGGTGGAAGGAAAGGATGTCCCGGGTTGGCTCCTTTTCCAAATCCCCGATCGAATCGGGCATTTGGGCTACAATTTTGATGTTTTCATAATGTTTTTCGGCGAATTGGGATGAGAGCTCAGATTCGCGGCGCTCACGAATCTCGCGGTATTCGGCGACAAGCCGTAGCAATTCCTGCTCGCGCAGGCTGACCGCCAATTCCCTTTCGGAAAGGGATGAGGCCCAAAGTTCAATCCGTTTTTCCCAGGAATCCAGGGCCGCGGCGCGGACGGGTTCGGCCGATATGGAGGTGATCCTGTCCTGGAGCAGTTGAATGATTGATTGGGAATCTTGCGGTTCCAGTTTCCCCAGGGCTTCCCGAAGTGGGGCGCCCAGTTCCGCCAAAATGCGCGCTTCGGCTCGGAGTCTTTCCTCGTGGTGGGCAAGCCCACCCTGCTTGAGGAGGATATCGCCCTGTTTGGACAAATATTCCTGCTGGAGGCTGAATGTGTCCGCGCCCAACCTGGTCCTTGCCTGGGCCAGTTCGGTCTCCGCCTGAAGGAGTTCGCTTTCGCGGCGGGTCAACTGATCGACGATAGCCTGTATTGCGGCCAGCTTTTGGGAAATGAGCGACTTGTTTTCTCGTAAAATGCCCGTCGCCGCCTTGATATGATCACGCCACCGGATCGAGGCTTTGCGTCTGAGATTTTGGATCCGTTTTTCGCGAAGGCTTAATCCATAAGCGACATTTTTCAGATGAATTTGTTGGGAGGCGATTTCCTCCCGTAAATCAGCTTGTCTGGATTGTGCCTGTTCCCATTCGGTCTTTGCACGGGCAAGGCGGTTTTCCCCTTGCCTGAGGCGAAGGAGTCGGATTTTCAGGACTTGACCCAGTTTTTTGCGTTTGCTGCCAAAAGCTGTATCGCGCTTTTTCTGCTTGTCCGCTTGTTGGTCCAATCGCAGCTGGGCCGCGGCAAGATTCGATGCCAACATGTAAAGACTGGATCGCGAATCATTTTTCCTGAAGTTTTCGGCTACGGTGACATCCTGGGGAGGGCCTGATTCAAACCCTGGCTCAAGCACCTCCAGAGCTAAAGACCAACCAGACCATTCCAGTTTTATTCCGGAATCGAGAACCCACTCTCCCGAGGCGATCCCTCCCCGTTCGGCCGGTGGTCCCGATAGGATCCGCAAGCGCCACGCATCGGGATTGCGAACCAAAATGGCCTGTTGGGAAGCAGGCCAGAGATTTCCCCAAGGACTTTGGGCAAAAAGTGTGTGGTCCAAAACCGCAATGGCACCCTGGATGTCAAAGACAACCCGGGAGTCGTGTCGGTCCAGCCTGGCCAATCGAAGTCGGGCCAAAGGCGAGGCAACGGTTTTATGGTAAGGATCGGACATGATCCCATTATCCCAACGGAAGAACCCAACGCCTGAAATCCGAAAAAGGAACATTTCCCCAATCGGGTTCACAAATCCGGGGTCCCTAGGGAGACCCTTTAGCGTGGAAGGGATTTTCCCACCAGATCAAAAAGATTGCGGGCGCGTAGTTCGCCCAAATTTCCCACTATTACATCCGCTCCGGCCTCTTTTAGCTTTTCTGCCGGATGATGTCCCACAAAGGTAACGCCAATTGCCTTCATTCCGGCGGCTTTGGCCGCCTGGATTCCCGCGACCGCATCCTCCACCACAACACAATCTTTTGGTTCAAGGCCAAGAGCCTCGGCCCCCCGAAGGAAGACCTCGGGATGTGGCTTTCCGTTTTGGGTGTTTTCCTGTCCAATCCAGGCCCCCAAAAAGCGGCCAATCCCTGTCAATTCGAGGATCAACTCAAGATTTCCCACCGGGGCGCTGGATCCAATCGCTTGAAGCGCGCCGTATTGGGCAAGCTCCTCCATTATTTCGGCGACCCCGGGCAAAAGGGTGATTCCCTGTCGCCTTGCCTCGGCGCGATAGAGGAGTTCCTTGGCTTCACCCAATCGGGCATTGGCAACAGCATCAGGTTTCCGAGGGAAGAGATAATCATATATCTCTGGATTGCGCCTTCCAAAGGTAAGTCGAAAGTCCTCCCTTGTGAATTCCCGGCCCAACTCACGACACGCCAGGACCCAGGCATCGAAATGGAGTTCCGCCGAATCGACCAGGGTGCCATCCATATCCCAAAGCACCCCCAGCGTTTTCATTGTCATTCCCTGTTCCTTTGATGATTGCGTGGACAAGTTTGGGGTTAATTTGCAACTCAGGCTAGGAAATCCGACGGCTTCTGCCACTCTGGTTTCTCTGGATGGAAAGCCTCACATCCGATATAATCATTAAAGTCATTTCTAAACTTGGGTTTGGTTTGGTTGGACGGTTGTCCTTGCCAATTTTTTTGATGGGGTTGTTCAATGATTTCAACTTTCTCCCGAATGAAGCGGCTTGTTGTTTCAGGCCTATGTGCGGGCATCGCATGTTTGGGGGCCCTTGTTCCGTTTTTGGGCGCCGCCCCGGTTCCCTCGGGCGATCTCGCCAAGCTGAAGATCATTCCCTCCTCCGCAGGTGCGGTTGTGGTGATCCGGGGAGTGGAAGGTGTCAAAGGCCGTCTTTTTGAGATGCTTAAAAAGGCGCTTCCGGACTACGCTCCCATGGCCCAAACCATTGTGGATCTCTCATTGGGGAATGGGATTGATGGTCGGAAACTCGACTCCATTGCCAAAGACGGCCCGATTTACCTCGCGCTTCCAAGCATCAAGGAGAAAGATTTTGACGCGGACAACCCGAATTTGACCGTTATTGCCGCAGTAAAGGATTATGCCAAGTTTCGCGATGGAATCCTGAAGCCCGAGGAGCGCAAGGACCTGACCAAGAACGGCAATCTGGATGTAATCAAAACAGGAAAGCGCGTTTATTTCATGGCCGAAAAGGACGGCTTCGCCATTATTGCTCCCTCCAAGGAAGGGGTCGAATGGGTATTGAAGTCGAAGGAATCGCTCGACGGGAGGGTTAGCCCGGCACTTTCCAATCGGTTGGCCGTTGCCGATGTGGCGATGTTTGTGAATCTCGATCAGGCTCTCAAGGACTATGCCGAACAACTCAAGGAAACCGAGGCCTCCGCCGTCGATTTCCTGAAGTCCGCCGCGGAAGCCCTTCCCCAGGAGCAAAAGGCCAGCTTTGAAGTCATGCAGGCAATGGTGAAACCCGCTTTCCAAACCCTTCGGGATTCCTCCGGTTTGGTGGTTTCCCTGGGCATTGCTCCGGATGGCGCCCTGCTTCGGTTTGAGGTGGAGGCACGCAAGGGAACCGAAACCGCCAAGTTCATCAATTCGGTGGGTGTGTCGCCTTTGGAAGCCTTGGGCAACCTCCCTGCCGGCCAAATGTTCTACTCGGGTTTTGTCGGCGGTGAAGCCATGACCGCTTTGATGGAAACATTTAGCAAGGGCCTGGTTCAGGACGGCAAGAATGATGAAATCAAAAAGATGGTGGAAGCCGCCAAGGCGATCTCCAAGGCGGGTCCAGGCGACACGGTCACCTCGGTGGACATGCCGCTTGCGAGCATCGGTATCGCCCAATACAAGGATCCCGCCATGGCGATGGAAGCCCAGCTCAAGACCCTCGAACTGATGGGGCCAGGGGCGCTTTACGGCAGTGGCGCGGTGAAGAGTTCCAAGGTGACCAAGGATGCGTTCACCCATGATGGCATCAAGTTCACCAGGATGGAAATCACTTGGGACTTTGACAAGATGTTTGGCAACAGCCAGGACCTTCCCGAAGAGGTGAAAAAACAGGTTCTCTCCATGATGAAGGAGCTTATGGGAGAAAAAATGGAGGTTTACTCTGGCATTTCGGATGGAAAGCTGGTCCAGATCACCACCACCTCCGCCGAAAAGGCAAAGAAAATCTATGACATGCAAAAAGCCGGCAACAACAAGGTAAGCGCTGTTGAAAACTTTGGGTTGGTGCGTCGCGGTTTGTCTGATCGCCAAACCATGGTATTCCTGACCGACCCGGTTCGTTACCTTGGAAAGG
>CAWUOD010000110.1:0-8094 GCA_963923115.1 uncultured Singulisphaera sp. | reverse complement strand
CTTTTGGCAAAGGATGGCTTTGAAGTCAAGCGAGGCGTCGCGGGCATCCCGACTGCCTTTACTGCATCCATTGGCTCAGGAAAACCCGTGATCGCCATATTGGGTGAATATGACGCCCTTCCGGAACTTTCCCAGGAGGCCCTACCCTTTCGGAAATCCCGCCTGGACATTCATGGCTCCCCGGGAACAGGATACGGCCAGGCTTGTGGACATCACCTGTTCGGAGTGGCCTCGGCAACCGCCTCGCAAGCCATCGGGGATCTGATCAAAAAGGGATCGCTCAAAGGAACTGTCCGCTTTTATGGATGTCCCGCCGAGGAGGGGGGCGCCGCCAAAGCCTTCATGGTCCGCGAGGGACTTTTCAGCGATGTTGATGTAGCCTTGCACTGGCATCCGGGCAATCGCAACGCGGCTGGGGACGCCTCGTGTTTGTCCCGGATCGCGGCCAAGTTCCGCTTCCACGGACAAGCGGCCCACGCGGCGGGATCCCCCGAAAAAGGACGCTCCGCTCTCGATGGGCTTCTTTTGACGATGCATGCGGTGGAGTTGCTGCGCGAACACACCCCCGAGGGAACCAGACTCCATCACACAATCACATCCGGGGGAGGTGCGGCCAATGTGGTGCCCGAATTTGCGGAGGGGTTCTTTTATGTCCGCCACCCCAAAAGCGATGTCGTATCCAAGCTTTGGCCAAGACTTTTGAAATGCGCCCAGGCGGGGGCACTCGCCACAGAAACGCGTCTGGAAGTGGTTCCCCTCGGCGGAACACTGGAACTCCTCCCAAACGATACCCTCGCCCAGGTTACCCGAAAAAACCTGACCGCATTGAACAACCTTGAATATTCCAAAGAAGAGACGGCTTTTGCTCTAAGAATACGGGAAACCTTTCCGGACAAGGCCCCTCCGCTGGAAACCATAAGGGAAGTGGTTGACACCTCGGGGAAAACAACCATGGGTTCCACGGATGTCGGGGATGTTTCCTGGGTGGTTCCCACAACGGGATTTTATGCGGCGACCTGGGTTCCCGGAACCCCGGGACACTCCTGGCAGGCGGTCGCTTGTGGGGGCACAACCATCGGAAAAAAAGGCATGGTTCTTGCCTCAAGGGTTCTCGCCGCCTCCGCAGTAGACCTGATGACGCAACCCAATATCGTGGCCCGGGCCAAAGCGGAGCAAAAACAGCGTCTTTCCGGATCTGTTTATACCCCGCTCCTGGACAAGGATCAAAAACCACCCCTCGACTATCGACTCCCCGGAAAAATGTCGGGCGGCGAATAACGATCATCTGGTCCCGACCGGAAGAAATTGAATCATTCGATTAATGCATTGCCATAAAATGCCTGTTGGGAAACCCTTGGAACCCATTCCATGGATACCTTTCGGTGGACGCATAACCCAAATTGGGTTAGAATGATTTTCAGAAAGGTCGATAAAGGCAAGGCTTGAGTAATGGCTCTTTTTTGCCTTCAGGCGACGGGAAAATTCATGAAACCGACCGCAGCGGACCAGTCTCCCGACTTGGAAACCGTGTATTTCAATCCGTCCGACTTCCGTCTAAACTCGATAAACTGGGTAAACTTTTTTGTTATTTCCCTGATGCATGCAGGGGCATTTGCGGCCCCCTTCTACTTCACCTGGGAGGGACTGGCCTGGATGATTGGCCTTTATTGCTTTACTGGCTGTATTGGCATTACACTTTGCTATCACCGAATGTTAACTCACCGTGGTCTGCGACTTCATCCAATCCCAAAATCGATTGCCCATCTTGCAGGCGCCCTTTCCATGCAAGGTCTACCTCTGGACTGGGCTATGGGTCATCGAATCCACCATGCCAGATCCGATAAACCTGGCGACCCCCACTCCCCACTTGATGGTCCATGGTGGTCGCACATGTTTTGGCTTTTCCCATCACGGGACTATTCCGTCCGCAAAAAACTGATGGCCAAATACATTCCCGATCTTGTCCTTGACCCGATTAGCGTGTTTTTTCAAAACACTTATTTGATCTGGAATATACTTTTAGGGGCGGGCCTTCTCTGGTTTGGAGGACTCCCATGGTTTCTTTGGGGATTTTGCCTTCGAACTGTGCTGGTTTGGCATATGACTTGGCTTATCAATTCCGCCACGCACATTTGGGGCTACCGCAATTACTCCACCACAGATCTCTCCAAAAACCTCTGGTGGGTGGCTTTTTTCACTTTTGGCGAGGGCTGGCACAACAACCACCATGCCCACCCTGTTTCCGCCTATCATGGCCACAAGTGGTGGGAATTTGACGCCACAGGCCTGGTGATTTCCTTTTGCCGGTTGCTGGGCCTGGCGACCCATGTCCGGGGGACAAAACCCCAAAACATGACTTCCTGAGATGGTTTCCGCCCCTGTCACCGGCGAGAGAATATCTTTACCTCCATTTCTCCTTTGGGTTTGACACCTTGGGGGAAAAAGTCCAGAATAATAATTCACTCTCCACCCTCATAAATCACCACAAGGCGCCCGGATCATGGGTTCTGACCGTCCAAAATTCTGGACCCATGCCAAGATTGATCGTCGAACCGCGATTCATGGTGGCGTTTGGTCTTTGGCGGGCCTTTCGGTTGCCCAATTGGAATTGCTCCGTTCAGCCGGATCCGCCCAAGGCTCCCCTATCCAGGCAAAAGAACGATTCGGCCGCGCCAAATCGGCCATCTATATTTTCCTTTCCGGTGGTTTGGGCCAGCACGACAGTTTTGATCCAAAACCTGATGCTCCCGCGAACATTCGCGGAGAATTCGCCCCCATCGCAACCAGAACCCCGGGATTTTCGGTGGTCGAACACCTCCCCAAGTTGGCGGCCTGTTCCCGGCAATGGTCGGTTATTCGCTCCCTGACACACAAAAGCAACGACCATTCCGCAAGCCACCACATCATGCTGACCATGAGGTCGGACATCCCACGCGGTTTTGACGGAAATAAACCCAAATCGACGGATCACCCCTCGTTTATTTCCGTGGCGGGCGCCGGATTGGCCGAATCGCGTTCGCGGGGCCGCAATAACCTCCCACCCGCGGTGGTATTACCCGAGAGACTTGTCCACAATACCGGCCGTGTACTCCCTGGTCAATTTGCCGCCGGCATGACACCCAGCCGCGAAGCCTGGTTCATCGAGGCATCCCCCTTTACAGCCAGCCGCTATGGCGCCTTTCCCGATTATGACTTCGACCACCAACAGCGGAAAATGACCACCCCCATGCGGGCTTTTGGCGCCCCGAGCCTTGACCTTCCACCTTATTTGGCGGACGGACGGCTCCTGGGGCGAATATCCCTTCGCGAACAGCTCGACAACCAGTTGGCGGGCCTCGACCGGGCTGGCCCCTCCATGGATCCGCAAAATCAATTGGCCGTTTCCCTTTTAACCAATCCCAAACTCCGCGCCTCCCTCGAAGTCAAAGGCGGCCCGGACGAAGAGCGTTACGGTAAAAACTCCTTTGGCTGGTCGCTCCTGATGGCAAGGCGGTTGATCGGACAGGGGATTCCTCTGGTCCAGGTGAACCTGGGCAACAACGAAACCTGGGACACCCATGGCAACGCCTTTCCGCACCTGAAGGACAAACTGCTTCCCCCCTTTGACCAAGGGTTGTCTGCCCTTTTGGCGGATCTTGCATCCACTGGCGAACTGGACCAAACACTGTTGTTTGTCGCGGGCGAATTTGGCCGCACTCCAAAAATCACCAGGCTCCCCGAACACTACAAACTTCCAGGTCGCGACCACTGGGGCGCGGCTCAATCGGTCCTGATCGCTGGGGGTGGTGTGCCGGGCGGGGTAGTTGTCGGATCCACCGACAAGGATGGGGCGTTTCCCAAAGAAAACCCCCAATCGCCCGAAAACCTGGCCGCGACCATTTATCACGCGTTGGGTATCCCCCAGGAAACCGCCTGGAAAGACGCCCAGGATCGCCCCAATTTCGTCTACCACGGGACTCCGATTGTTGGCCTTTGATTCTTCCGGCCAGCAATCCCCCCCCTCCCGGGAAAATCCGCGACTTTCCTTTTTTGCAACAAGGTTCCTTTCAGCCCTATTGAGGTGGTATCCAGCCAAATGGGGATGGCAGGAACCCCTGCCACTGCCTAAGCCAATTACATCCCGCCTTGAAAGTTCTCCCACCTCCTGGAGTATTTACCCATGAAACGCATCCTCTCCGCGACCCTGTTTGCCCTTTCCATGGGCGCGATCGCCTCAGCGGTGGGTGATATGGGATTTCTCGGCAAGGCGAGAGGCGCCGAACCGGACAAGGATCCCCGCTCCCGGTTGAAAAACCTGAACGATACCGATTATTTCTTCCAAGTCCCCGAATCGAAGGAGGCCTGGATTCAAAGGCGAGGCGCCGTGCGCGCGCAAATTCTCGCGGCAAGTGGACTTTGGCCCATGCCCGCCAAATCGCCCATCAAGCCAACGGTGACGGCGACAATTGATCGGGACACATATACCATTCAAAATGTCTGGTTTGAAAGCCGTCCCGGCCAGATCGTCACGGGTAGCCTTTTTGTCCCCAAAGACCTTTCCAAACAGGCTTCCGCGAAGGATGGCAAGGTTCCGGGTGTCCTTTGTCCCCATGGCCACTGGCCCAATGGCCGCTTTTACGAAACCCCGGAAAAGAATATTCCGGCCGAACTCAAATCCGGCGCGGAAGAGCGCCCAGAAGGAGCCAAATATCCCGTTCAGGCCCGTTGCCACCAGTTGGCCAAAATGGGCTGCATTGTGTTCCATTACGACATGGTGGGTTATGCCGATAACCGCCCCGTCTCCCACCGGGATGGATTTGGCGATCCCCAGGCGGAACTCTGGAGCATGAACTGGTTTGGCCTCCAAACCTATAACAGCGTTCGCGCCCTCGATTATCTTTTGAGCCTTCCGGGTGTCGATGCCAGCAGGATCGGCGTGACAGGAGCCAGCGGCGGCGGCACCCAAACCTTTATCCTCGGAGCCATAGACGAGCGGCCCACTGCCGATTTTCCCGCCGTGATGGTGGGTACCCGGATGCAGGGTGGCTGTGTGTGTGAAAATGCTTCGTGGCTGCGGGTTGGCACCGGAAATGTCGAGTTCGCCGGAATGTTTGCCCCCCGCCCCATGGGTCTTTCGGGAGCCAATGACTGGACTGTGGCCATCGAAAAAGAGGGGTACCCCGAACTCAAAAAGCTTTACGGAATTTATGACAAATCCGACCTGGTAAAAGCAAAATGCTGGCCCGAATTTGGCCACAACTACAATCAGGTCGCCCGCGAGTTTATGTACAACTGGTTCAACAAACACCTTTCCCTCGGGCAACAGGAACCCGTGAAGGAAGCCGCATTTGTGCCGGTTCCACCCTCCGAACTCGAGATTTTTCCCAAGGGAGCCAAACTCCCTGATGGAATCCTGTCCACCCAGGAACTTCGCGGCAAATTGATCCTGGAAGCCAAGGAAAACATCTCCTCCATTCAGGCGGAGTTTGCCAAAGGTAATGGCAAGCCTCTTCAGGAATTCCTCGACCCTTTGATGGAAATGGCCGTGGGCAAGGCACCCAAAGGCGTGGAAGCCAAATCCGCGGAGGAGGTTATCACATTAAAGCGTACCGGAACCGGGGAGACTGTCCGACTCCGCCCAGTGGACAAATCGGCAATCGATGCGGAAGGGCCTATCACGCTTGTTGTCGTAAGTGGCGAGGAATATGAAGGGCTCCTCAAGGGAAAGACCCCCAAAGCGGTCGAGGCAAGCAAGGGAAAAAGGATCTTTGTGATCGAGCCCTTTGGTGTTTCCCCGGAAACCAAAAAGCGGGCCCAGGTGGAAAAGAACTTTGTCGGATACAACTGGGGATACAACCGTCCCCTGGTGGCCGAACGCGCCCGGGACATCCAGACGGCTCTGGTTTGGGCCAAGCAAAAAAGTGGGGAGGTATCCGTTACCGCAATCGGTTCGGGTGCCGTTCCTGTGGCTTTGGCTCTCGCCGCGACTCCCGGAGTCTGCACGAAAGCCGAACTCGATTTCGAAGGATTCCGCTTTGAGGATCTCAAAAATCTTGCCGATGAGCGTTTCCTGCCCGGGGCACTTCGTTGGGGCGGTATTCCGCTTTTATTGGCTCGTGGTCTTCCCAAGGGGAGCACTGCCCTTGGCGTTTCGCCCTAGACCCACACCCTGAGGCGACGAAACGGGTAAGTCCGATTTTCTATATTTGAGAGCAGAGTCTTGGCCAAATCTCCCGCACGGGCGGTGCACATCTGGATTTCCGGGGGCGATGCCGTTCGCGGCGTGGTAGAATCGCCCCTTGCGAATGGGCTGGCGGGACTTGGGCTTTCGTGGAAGATCCAGTTTTGGAATCTGGACAAGGATCCTCTGACCCCCCAGGGGGAACAAGCGGATCGTGTGGTGGTTATCGCCCCCCAGGAAGTCGAAAGCGCCTGGAAAGATTCCATCGGGCCTTTGGGGTCAAAAGCCGAGGTCTGGCCGATCCATTTGGCCGCGCCTGATGCAAATCTATTGCGCGCCGAAGTCAATGGCTGGATTGCCCGATTGCTCACGGGCGAAACCCGAAAGGGGCCACCCGATTTGACTCCCAAGCCCACCCCGGGTCCCGCCAAAGCCAATGAAAAAGAAGGGAAAGGCACGGCCCCCAAGCCCAAAAAAATCAGCGTCGGTCGCGAAACCAAAGGGCGCGCCGGAAAAGGCGTAACCACGCTTTTTGATATCCCCCTAAGCGCCGAAGAAATCAAGGATTTGGCCCAAACGATCAAGCAAAAATGTGGCACAGGCGGCACCGTCAAGGATGGACGCATCGAGATCCAGGGGGACCAGCGCGACCGGATCGTCGCCGAACTGCAAAAGATGGGGTATCAGGTCAAAAAAGTCGGCGGGTAACACCAAAAATCAAAGGCCACAAAAAACCGGTGCCCAGTTAGTCCACCTATCCTTGGAGAACCACTCCCAGGTTTTCCCTGGGTATTCCTTCAAACCTCTAACCAAATCGCCTTAATCTCGACAAGCCCAAAGTCGGGATTATGATGCAGTGGTAAACTGATAAAACATTTTTTTTGCATTCCATATTAATTATATTTTTATATATCCAATGAATATAAATGGTGCCCTTTCAAATTCCAATTGAACAAATTTTCTGTACGTTTCAATTATTAATATCTGTGTTATTTTTATCATTTGTAATATTATTTTTTACATACAACCTTTTACTGCTCACGATAAATTGGCGTAAATCAGAAAAATCGTCTTATGTACTTCTTCTTGGAAGCCTCAATATGTTTGCTGGGCTTTTACTTTTTCCATCGACAATGGTTCGTTTCTTTTGCTGGGCCCCGTTTTTTATTGATCCGGGAAGCTGGGTATTATGGTTGTCATTTATAGGAAAAAAATCTCGAAACTGACCTGGCATCCAATTACGAATCCCCTCCAGCAGTCCCATTTTTGCGATCTCGGGAGGTTCCTCCAATGGAACACCTTTTATCAAGCCCCTTGGTAAAATGAATCACCCCAGCCAATATCTTTTCTTCTGCTTGAAAATTTGGTGTGTTTCGTGCTTTTCGTGGTTCAATTGCCTGGCCTTTGATTCCCAGATAAAAATGTGGATCAATCCCTTCCTGTGACATTCCCCATTCCAAAATGAAAAAACCTCCCCAACCGCGTGGCGATTGGGAAGGTTTCCGTTGCGGTCAAGGTTCCGGGCCCTGAGGCTTATTTCAAAACCCGTTTCAGTTCCTCATCGATGTTATTCACCTGGGCGTTTCGGTTGATAACTTTGCCATCTTTGCCCACAAGGAACAGGTGGGGCACCACAACGATACCCAGATCCGTGGCAAGCTTCCCTTCCTGGCCATTGGCGCTCATGGGGGAGAAGAGGTGGGTTCCGGGGATCTGACCCTTCTTCATGAAATCCAGAGCGGTGGCGGGGTTGCTGTCCATGCTGACGGTGACCAGCTCCAACCCCTTGCCGGCATGGGATTCGGTCAGGAGCTTGAGCTTGGCCAAATCGCCTACATTACGCTGGTTCCAGGTCGCTCCAAAGTAGACCAGAACAACCTTACCCTTGAGGGTTTCCATGTCAAAGGTTGACGCGGGATCGGCCAACAGCGGCC
>CAWUOD010000109.1:0-8100 GCA_963923115.1 uncultured Singulisphaera sp. | reverse complement strand
CGATCGATTCCAAAACATTCAACTCCATGTCAGGACATCGAAGCTCCGCGGCGGGTGTCTTGGCCCAAAAGCCTTCCTTGAGAAGGTCGTGGTCTTTGGTGGAAAGTTTTTCCAGGGAGTCGGCTCCGATGTGGTGATTGGTTATGACCAACCCGTTGCCCGAGACGAAGCTGCCGGATCCGCCATTGTTGAAACGGATGGAAGACGCCTGGAGATGCTCAAGCCAATCTTTGGATAGCGTAATACTGTATTTTTCTTTTAATAAATTTGATGGCGGCTGATTAAAAAGCCACATACCCTCATCCGCTTGCAACATATTTCTATCCATCCCTGTTAATGCAACCAAAATCCATGCTCCAACCATAAAAGGACGCGGGATTAGCCAGGAAACCCGGATTGGGAAACGATGCATTAGGCTCCTCCGATTAGCGGTGTTATTGGTAGGGGTAGGTTTACTCCTACAACCCAAAGAAAAGGCAAGGCCGACGGAAGCGTCTTAACCGATTTATCGGGAAAAGATTTCTTATCAAACCCAGTCGGTTATTGACGAATGGATTGATTCGGGTTCAAATTTGAGGCAGGTTGGAGGGAGAGAAGAAATGCAAGGGCAATGATGCACATGCGTGCATGTGCATCGGGTCATTCAATAGTACCCACCCCTTTTTTTTGCTATAATATGCAATTGCGTTTCAAAGATTACATATTAGCCGCTTGGAGGTCGGCCCCGGAGTGAAATTTCACCTGATTGATAAAGTTACCTCGCTTGAGCCAGGCAAAAAGCTTGTCGCGTACAAGAATTTGACCATGGCTGAGGAGTATCTGTTCGATCATTTTCCGGGGTTTCCGGTGATGCCCGGGGTACTCATGCTTGAGACTCTTGTGCAGGCCGGAGCTTGGCTTTTACGCTTCACAGAGGATTTCCGGCACAGCATGATCGTCCTTCGGGACGCCCGGAATGTTAAGTATGGGACCTTTATGGACCCAGGAAACCGGATGGAAGTCAAGGTGGAACTGATTGACCGCACCGACTCCACGGCCACCTTCAAAGGCTCCGGAAGCAAGAACGGTCAATCCACCGTTAACGCCCGCTTCACGGTTGCGACATACAATTTGGCTTCCCTGGACGGCGCCCCGCTCAACTCGGCTTACGCCTCCAAAGCCAGGATCGACGAAAATCTGATTTTGACTCACCGCCAGCGGGCCGGTCTCATCTGGACAGGAACAAGCGTGTTGGGTTAAACCCCACACAAATTACGGGAAGGACTTGGGATGCGTCTGAAAGATAAAGTTGCTGTGATAACCGGTGCTAGCCGCGGTATTGGCCGTGGTATCGCGGAACTCTTCGCATCCGAAGGCGCTAAAGTCGCCGCAGTTTACCGCGGCAGCCAAGCCGCCGCGGAAGAGATGGTCAACGCAATCTCCGCAAATGGAGGGGTCGCAAAGGCATACCAGGCAGATGTTGCGGATCTCTCCCAAGTCAAGGCACTCTTCGAGACGATTGAAAAGGAAGTGGGTCCCGTGGACATTCTGGTGAACAACGCCGGGATCATTCACGACGACCTTTTTGTCCGGATGGACCCCGCCGATTGGGCGAAGGTTATCCAGACAAATCTGTTTGGCACATACAACTGTTGCCACCAGATCGGTTTCCCGATGATGCGACGCCGTTCTGGTCGGATCATCAACATCTCGAGCGTTGCCGCCGAGTTTGTGAACATGGGGCAAACCAATTACGCCGCGAGCAAAGGCGCGATCAACAGCTTCACCAAGGCTTTGGCCGTGGAGTTGGCCCCAAGGGGTGTGACGGTAAACGCCATCGCTCCCGGCTTCATTGAAACCGACATGAGCGCCGCCGTGCGCAATAAAGCGGGGGACATGATCGAAAAGATGATTCCCCTCAAGCGTCTTGGCAAACCCGAGGACATCGCCCGTGCGGCCCTGTTCCTCGCAAGCGCCGACGGATCGTACATGACGGGCCAGGTCCTCACGGTGGACGGAGGCTTGAGCCTCGGTCCTGTCGGAGGCAAATAGAATTCGTTCCGCGTGGTGCGGGACGGAGATTGTGTGGGCTGGATTGCGGACTATCGCAATCGGGCCAATGTGGGGCTTCTTTTATGCCCCTTGGGAAGTTGGCCGGCAAAAATTTGCCGGGGTTTTTGATTAAAGGAATTGGCCATGCCTACGCAGGAAGAAATCTTCAAGAAGGTATCCGCGACTCTCGTCGAGGCGCTGAATGTCGATGAAGACGAAATTTCCCCTTCTTCGACCCTCAACGGCGATCTGGGCGCGGAATCGATCGACTTCCTTGACATCGTGTTCCGTCTGGAGCGCGAGTTCGGGATCAAGATCCCCCGCAACGAACTTTTCCCGGAAGCCATTTTCCAAGGCGATGCCGATTTCGTGAAAGACGGCAAAGTCACCGAGAAAGGCCTCAACGAACTTCGCGAAAAGATGCCTTTCGCCGACCTTTCCACCTTCGAAAAGAACCCCCAGGCCACCGACCTGAGCGAGCTTTTCACCGTGGACCTGATTGCCCGCTACATCGCCGGCAAACTTCAGGCCAAGTAGTCTTAAGTCCTGGCTGGCGCCCCCTTTTGCCCTTTCTTTGGGGCGCCAAGCCGGTGGACACCGAATGACTTCCCAAGGCGTGATGCCCCACAATCATTTGTGGTGGGGACCTGACAGGTTGTCGTGCCCCCTGTTTTTTGACCTGCAACACTGTTTCACATCCCGGACTGGACGACATGCGCTGGATCTGGATTGACCGTTTTGAGGAATTTGAGCCTGGCAAAAGGGCGCGCGCCGTACGCAACCTCAGCCACGCCGAAGACCATTTCGCAGAGCATTTTCCCGGTTGGCCGGTGATGCCCGCAAGCCTGATGATCGAGGGCCTTGCCCAAACGGGCGGCATTCTCGTCGGCGAAGCCAATGATTTCCGTGAAAAGGTCGTGCTGGCCAAAGTGGTCCGCGCCACCTTCACCCGGGAAATGATGCCCGGCGAGACCCTTTATTACGATGTGGAATTGCTCCACATGGCGCCCGAAGGGGCGTCGGTCGCCGGCAGGGTAAGTTCTGGAACGGAACAGGTTGGCGAGGCCGAGATCTTCTTTGCCCACCTCGACCAATCCCGGTCCAAACAGATGTTTGGCGATCACAATTTTGTGTTTTCCGGACAACTCAAGCACATGTTGGACATGGCGCGCAAAGTGGTTAAACCCGCCGAAAACGCCAATTCCGGTGCCTGATTCACAACTTTGATTCACAACAGCGCAGGGGGCGGGCCGGTTTTCCGGCCAACGAACACCACAGTCATGTCAACCGGGCGTCGCGCAGTCATATCTGGAATGGGAATTTTCAGCCCCCTTGGCACCCGCAGGGAGCCCTTTTGGGAGGCTGTTCTCGCGGGAACACCAGGCGTTGGGCCCATCACGGCCTTCGACGCCTCGGCCCTACCCGTGCGGATGGCAGGGCAGGTCACGGATTTCGACGCGAAGCTCTATCTCGACAAGAAAGATCGTAAACAGCTTCGTATGATGGCGAGACCCATCCAGCTTGCCGTCGCCGCCGCCCAGGTCGCTCTCGAAGACTGCAAGGTCGACAAGGCCGCCCTCGACAAAACCCGTTTCGGGGTCGTTTACGGCTCTTGCATGATCCCCACGGAACTCCCCGAGCTGGCCGAGCCGGGCAAAGTTTGCGTCGAACCCGGAAGCCGCTTTCTTGACCTGAAGAAATGGGGCACCGAGGGGATTCACGCCATCGCGCCGCTTTGGATGCTCAAATACCTGCCCAACATGCTCGCCTGTCAGGTTTCCATCCTCCACGACGCGCAGGGCCCCAACAACACCATCACGGAAAATGATGTCGCGGGAATCCTGGCCTTTGGCGAGTCGCTGCGGATTCTTGAGCGGGACCGCGCGGATTTCTTCCTCGTTGGTGGCGCGGAATCCAAGATCAACCCCTTGAGCCTCACCCGACAGTGTCTTTTCGAAACCCTTTCCAAACGAAACAACGATCCGGCCGGGGCGCATCGGCCCTTTGACAAGGACAGGGAAGGAACCGTGCTTTCCGAAGGGGCCGCCGTGGTTGTCCTCGAGGAGTTGGAGCACGCCAAAAAGCGTGGCGCCGAAATGATCGCCGAAGTGGCGAGTTTCTCGACAGGCTTCGACAGGGCCAGGGACGGCAAGGGCCTCGCCCGCGTCATACGCCAGGCGATGGCGGAGGCCGGTGTCGGCCCGGGAGATATCGACCACATCAACGCGCATGGCCAGGGGGCGCCGGTGACCGATGCCTGGGAGGCAGCCGCCTACCGCGAGGTGTTTGGATCCCTCCAGGTTCCCGTCCATGCCCTCAAGGGCCAGACAGGAAACATGGGTTGCGCCTCGGGGATTCTCGAGTTGGCCGCCGCGGGGCTTTCCCTCTCAACGGGAATCCGCCCCTCCACCATCAATTGCCCCAATCCCGACCCGGCATGTGGAATCACCATCGCCTCGGGTCCACCGGCCAGGGTTGAGCGCCCCTGTGTGCTCAAGGTCACACTTACCCAATTGGGCCAGGTGTGCGCCGTGGTTCTCAAAAAAATCGGTTAATGCATCGGTTAATGCCAGGACAGTAATCGCAAATACCACTTTGGCGGACATTGCGGATCCGGAGGAATTCAAGTCATCATGGCGCGATCCAAAAGGCGAATCGTCATCACGGGAATGGGTGCGGTCACCCCCCTCGGACTGAGCGTTTCCGAAACCTATCAGAACTGTTTGCGCGGAATCAGCGGCGTGGGTCCCATCACCCGCTTCGAGGCCTCCACCTTTCCAACCAATTTCGCCGCCGAGGTGAAAGGTTTCGATCTTTCGAAATTTATCGCCGAACACAAGCGTTTTGAAAATTGCGGCATCAACGGTAAGTTCGGGGCGGCGGCGGCAAACCAGGCACTCGCCAATGCGGGCCTCCTACCGACCGACCCGGATGGCAAAGCCTCCGACCGGACCCGATTTGGCCTCTACCTCGGATCCGGCGAGGGTATCACCGATTTCGAAGGCCTTGTGACCAACATCGTCGGCGGCCTCGACCCCGATGGAAAGGTCGACAACAAAAAGTTCTGCGAACTCAGTCTCAGAAATTTTCATCCCCTCCACGAAGCCGAACAGGAATTCCATACGACCCCGGCCCACCTTGCAGACCTTTTTGATCTTCAGGGTCCCAATTACAACTGCCTCACGGCTTGCGCCGCAAGCGCCCAGGCCCTTGGCGAGGCCCTCGAGCTTATCCGCCGGGGCGACTCCGATGTCATGCTTGTGGGCGGATCCCATTCGATGATCCACCCCATGGGCGTGACCGGGTTCAACCTTTTGACCGCACTCTCCACCCGTCGCGACCAACCCCAAAAGGCATCCCGTCCGTTCGATCTCAACCGGGATGGATTTGTGCTGGGTGAAGGCGCGGCGATGCTCGTGATCGAGGAGCTAAGCCACGCCAAAAAGCGTGGGGCGCACATCTATGCCGAGTTGGCCGGGTATTGTTCCACCGCGGATGCCTTCCGCGTCACGGACAGCCACCCGGACGGAAGGGGCGCGATTGCATGCATCGCGGGCGCCCTGGAAGACGCGGGTGTGACCCCAAGCCAGGTCAATTACATCAATGCCCACGGAACAAGCACCCAGGTCAACGATCGGGTCGAAAGCCTTTCGATCCGCAAGGTGTTTGGCGCCCATGCCGACAAGGTTCCCACAAGCAGCACCAAGAGCTGTCTGGGTCACATGATCGCCGCCGCGGGCGCGGTGGAGTTGATCCTCTGTGTGGAAACCATGCGAAATGGCATGATCCCGCCAACCATCAATTACGAAACTCCCGACCCTGAATGCGACCTGGACTATGTTCCCAACCAGGCCCGCAAGGCGGTTGTGGATTGTTGCCTAAGCAACAGTTTCGGCTTTGGAGGCCAAAACACCTCCCTTGTCGTTAGAAAATTCGCGGAGTGATCCCCCTTTATTCCAAGAGAAGCCCGGAATCACTCCGGGCCCGTGCAAAGCCGTGACACTTGCTTGGATTGTAATTGGCGTGGTATTGCTTGCCCCGTTCGCGACGGTGGCCAAGGTCAGCTACGGCGTGATCCGCGCCCGTATATTTTACATCCACTATGTCGTTCGTATCTTCCTGGAATCGCCCCTTTTCCAGGTACCCCGTTCCAGGCCCGACGAAACCGCCGAAGACTTCAGGATCAGGACGGCCGATGGCCTGAGCCTCGCCGCCATCTGGATTCCGCCCCGATCCCCCCTCAAGGGCGTCATCCTTTTTGGCATAGAATTCGGGTCCAACCGCTGGTCCTGCCTCCACTATTGCCAAAATCTTCTCGACGCGGGTTATGCCGTTTTTGCCTTCGAACCAAGAAACCAGGGGGAGAGCGATTTCATCGAAGGCTACAAGCCCCTTCACTGGGTGACCGGACACGAGGTCATTGATGCCCGTGCGGCGCTCGACTATGTCTCCAATCGCCCAGAGGTGATCAGGCTTGGAGGCTTCGGCATTTTCGGCATCAGCCGTGGCGGTTCGGCCCTCATGTTCGCGGCGGGCGAAAACCCACTAGTCAAATGTGTGGTTACCGATGGTATTTATGCCACTTATTCACTCATGGTGCCCTACATCCGCCAATGGATCAACATCTACATCAAGGACAACGCCTGGATCCACGACTACCTCCCGGATTGGGTATGCGGTTGGTTCGCCCACGCGGCTCTTCGCGAAGTCGAAGCCTCACACAAACTCACGATTCCCTTCCTCGAGAATCACCTTCATAGCTATCGTTCCAAACCACTGCTTCTGATTCATGGCGCGGACGACCGATACATCAAGCCCCTGGTCGCGGAGCGGATTTTCAGGATGGCTGGTGGTGGGAAAAAGGGACAAAACCCCGAACACCACGAAATCTGGATTATCGAAAAGGCCAAACACAACGAGGGGATCCAGAAAGAACCCGTGGAGTATCCGGATCGGGTGCGCAGATTCTTTGATCGCTACCTCCTGGCCAACCCGGCAATCCCGGTCCAATCCTCGCCTGGCACCGAAGATTCGTCACACCCAAAACAGATCAGGGATCATGGCCATGCCGTCTCCGCATCCTGAGTCCCCTGCCCTATTTGAACAACCCGGGCCCATCAGGGGGTTTCTGCGCTCCACCCTGGGCAAAATCCTCAAATGGAGCCTGAATCGCAAACTCAAGCGATTCCTGGATTCGACCGACGCGCCTCATCCGATCCAGCGTGGACTCCTGACAAGGCTCATCCACAAAAACCGTGACACCGACTTTGGTCGCGACCATGGTTTCTCGGATATCCGGTCCCTGGCCGATTTTCGCAAGCGGATCCCCGTCGCGGGATACGAGCGTGTCGAACCGTATATGGCCCGGGTTCGTAAAGGAGACATCAAAGCTCTCCTTTCAGATCGCCGGATCCATATGTTCGCCCTCACATCGGGCACCACCGCCACGCGCAAAACCATCCCCGTAAACGACCAATATCTGGACGCGTACCGCGCCGGTTGGCATAACTGGGGCGTCAAGGCCTACACCGACCACCCCAACGCATCGATGCGCCCCATCCTGCAATTTTCAGGTGATTGGCAAGAGGAACTTACTCCCTCGGGAGTTCCCTGTGGTGCGGTCACCGGCCTTACAGCCCGTATGCAGAAGCGCCTTGTCAGAGGCTTGTATGTGCTTCCCGCGGATTCGGGAAGGATCAAGGATTCGGCCTCCAAATATTACCTGGCACTAAGATTGGGTCTTCCCCGGGCGGTGAGTCTGATCATTGCCGCCAACCCCTCGACAATGATCAATCTGGCCCGCGCCGGGAATGAGGCCAAAGAGGATCTCTTGCGCGACCTTCGCGATGGCACCCTCAACTCCCGGTGCAAAATCCCGGCGGATATCCGCGCGAGCCTTGCACCACAATTGGCCAAAAAACACCCCGAAAGAGTCCGCCAACTCGAGAGCATCCTGGCCCAAACAGGAACTCTTTATCCCAAAGACTACTGGCCTTCCCATTGCATCCTGGGCAACTGGACAGGCGGAAGCATGGGGGCTTACCTCAGGCAATATCCCCGCTATTTTGG
>CAWUOD010000108.1:0-8103 GCA_963923115.1 uncultured Singulisphaera sp. | reverse complement strand
TCACCCACGAGGAAAAGGGAACCGGTGACGACGACAACCCCATCCATCCCGGCGTGTTGCCGGGCTTTTTGTTTTGCAATTTGGGGATCAGGCTCCCCGATGATTTTTGCGTCCAAATCCGGCGCAAGGGCCAAACGGAGATGCTCAAGCGGGGCGGCCCTGGTGCCCTGGGTGTAACGGGTGAGGATCAGGCAATCGGCAAGAGGCGCGAGAGGGGCCAAAATGCTGGAAAGGTCCTTGTCCGCCGAACATCCCACCACAAGTACGATTCTTTTCCTTTGTGCCAAAGGCGCAAGTTCGCGGGCGAGGCAATTGGCCGAATCGGGATTGTGGGCGCCGTCGAAAATGACAAGTGGGTGGCGTTCCACGATTTCCAATCTTCCGGGCCATTTTGTCCGCGCCAGTCCTTCGCGAAGCTGGTTTTCCGTCCATCCAATTTGCGGCCTGAGAATTTCCAGCGCCGCGACGGCGCAGGCGAGGTTCGCCCTTTGGTGGGCCCCAACAAGGGGACAGGACAGTTTTTCGTGGATGCCGAAAGGGGTTTGAACCGTCGCGAGGGGAAGGGGGGCGTCGTCCTCCCACCATGGGGAATCGGGCCCGGAAACATCAAAGTCTTTGCCGATCTCCCAAATCGTGGATTCCGCCCCGAGTGCGGTCTCCCTGACGATCCTCGATGCTGCCTGGTCGGTGACTCCGCTGATGACAGGGATGCCTGGTTTGATGATGCCGGCTTTTTCGCGCGCGATCAGGTCGATGGTTTCGCCCAGGATCTTTGTGTGGTCCAGCCCCACGGTGGTGATCACCGACAATACCGGGGCGCAGATATTCGTGGAATCGAGGCGACCGCCCAATCCCACCTCAAGCACAACCCATTCGGCACGCGCCCGGGCGAAAAGAACGAAAGCTGTCGCCGTCGCGACCTCGAAAAAAGTCGGCGGGCCATGGCGCTCAAAAAGCGCCGGCTGCGAATTCAGCGCTCGCCGGACGCTGTCCGCCGCCTGGGCGAGGGCCGCTTGCGAAACAGGTACACCGGAGATCTGGAAACGCTCGGTCACATCGGAAAGGTGTGGCGAGGTGAACAACGCCGTCCGTTTTCCCGACTCGCGAAGGACGGATTCCAGCATGGCGGCGGTCGAGCCTTTGCCTTTGGTGCCCGTCACATGAATCACACGCGGACCAATGTGGGGATCGCCCAAAAGACCAAGCAATTCCTTGATCCGGCCAAGTTTCATCTCGCCGGGGGGCGCGGTGCGCTGCTCATAGTTGGCAAGAGCCGACCACCATGCCCAGACGCTTTTCCATGTGTCGGCGGGGAGCTCCCCTGGAATTTGACCCATTTTTGATCCCACTGGGGGATTTAGCCCCCCGTCACCGGCATGCAAAGCTGCTTGAGCAATTTTTCACACCGGTCCTGAAGCAGATCGGCCTGGTTGGGTATCGGTTTGCCCGCGGGAAGACTCTCGCAAAGCCCGGAGACAAAACGGGGCGTGGCGAACAACGCCGAAAGCTCATCCAGCCCGACCAGCTCAATCCGTCCATGTCGTCCACGCTGCTCGAGTTCCTGCCAGAGCTGTTTGGATTTGCCCGCAAGCGTCGGGTCATCCTCCGGGCGAAGCAGAATCAAATGGTCGAGCACGGGCGGCTCGATATCGAACGCGCCAAGCTTTGTGGCAAGATCCTTGGGCTTTCCCTGGCCACGGCCAAGGAACAGCCCGATGCCAACCTTCCACGGTTGGCCACCGCGGGCGGCCCAATGGGCAAGTGTCAAAACCCCATAGGTTGGATGCTCCCCAAAGCTCCATTCCTCGACGACATGCTGGAGTCGCCACGGTCCAACCTTGACCCCATGTTCCATGGCAAGACGAAGGAAATGTCCAAGCCCCGCCTGGAGTTCCCGGGTCGCGCCCGTCACGGCTCCCTCTGGTTCCAGGCGTCGGCGTGCCGCGCGAACCTCCTGATCCCAAAGGTCGGTGCTGGTGGGGACCATCTCTCCGCCCAGGGCTCCCAGGTTTGTCCCGATTTGGCTTTGCACAAGGGGGCTTGGGGATGTGGGATCCGAGTATCCTCCCGCGGCGAAAAGTTCCGCCGGGGAAAGAACAGCCGCATCCGTTTCAACGGGTTCATCCTTGTGGGCATCCTCAAACACGCCGCTTGATGGACCTTCGGCCTCCCCGTCATGGCACAGGGCAGCATCGAATGGCTCCAAAATCGGCTCTTCGGCCGCCATGGCGCCTTCGGGTGGAATTTCGGCGGGCTCCTCCTGTCGCTTGCGAATCTCCTCGGCAAGCGTGCGGCTGAGCATGGTCTCGACCTTGTGGACCGGTTCAAGAACTTCGGATGTCTCGGACCCAAATACAGTGAGATCGAAAAGGCTGCGAAACTGCTGGATCATATCGCGAAGAGTCGGTTCGGTCCGCGCGATACGCTCCACCTGCTCGGCGGTGTAGGGGAAAATCGCCGATAGCTCCCGGGCGTCGGGAAGGCTCGCGTGAATCGAGCGAAGGCGCGCCTCCACCATTCGTTGGACCAGGTCGACTGGTGGCGCCTCAAGACGGAGGGCGTGAACCGTTCCGTGTCCGGGAACATGAAGAGGCTGATTGAGCCGATCCTGGATGTAGCCGTCTATCGAGGGAATGAAACGGTTCCAAAGTCCCCGCTCGGCGAAGATGAGGAAAGTCAATCCCTCGACCTGGTGCATGGCATGGACGATTCCCGCGAAGAATGCCTCGGCGGTGCGGTGCGTGTCGTCGTTGCGCCTTGCGAGGAGAAGATCCTCAAGTTGGTCGAATGCGACCACGACGGGGATGCACAGGGAACGAAACATTTCCATGAGCACCTTGAAGAGCGCGAGGACCAGGTCCTGGCGACTCGGGCGGATCTGGATGTTCAGTTCCGCGAAACCGTAGGTCAAAAACTCCGCGAGATCGTTTTCGTTCCCCTGGAGGACGGCTTTGGCGAAACCGCAAACCAGCGCCCGGCGCATGAGCGCGGAAGGGCTTTTCCCCTCGGACCTTTCCGCATGGTTTTCCAGGATGCGCACGACGGTGTCCGGTCCAAGGCCGCTCTGCTCGCAAAGCTTGCGCAGCGCGCCCTGGTTGTAGGGCAGGTTGCCCAGTCGGGTGAGTTGCTCAAGCAGCCATTCCGTTCGTTCGCGGGACTGATTGTTCGAGTATCCAAAAACCTTAAGCAATCCCAAAAGGGGTGTTCCCGGGAAAAGATCCTGGCGCTCCTCGGGTCCCATCTGGTTGAGCGCGGCAATCAGCTTGAGCCGAATCAGATTTTCGCCGACAAAATCGAGGGGACGCGTGTTTCGCTGTCGGGCCCCTCCCAGCAGGGTTTCAATTACCTGGAAAAGGAGATATTCGAGAAAATCCGTGTCTCTCTGAAAGGTGCCGGGGGTTACCAGCAATTGCCAGGTTCCCTCATGCCCATGCTTGATCGAATGAAGAAGATGGGTTTTTCCAGCGCCTTTGTTTCCCAGGACGGGAACCACCTCGGAAGGCTGGCCCGCGGCGTAGCGGTGCCGGTCCACAATACCCAGAAGGATGTTTCTCTCGCGGGCGTAAAGCTCCGGGACATGGTAACGGGCGCAGGTCTCATCATCCGGATTGCGCGCAAAATGGCTGCGGAATGGATTGCCGGCGATTCGAAGCGCCTGCAACATTTTCTGTTGGGCCGTCTGATTCAGGCTTGTGAACATGGCTTCCTTACCCCCGCGGGCCTTAAACAACCAGGGACCTGAACTGCCCTGCCTGGGCAGTCCGTGACACAGGCTGCCCTTTTTGGGCAGTCAGAGAATTTGTTTGCTGCTGCCCGTGTAAATCCCCGGGGATGGACCCTCCCGGGGTTCCCGACCAGCGCACATAACAAGCGATTTCATGACCGGTGAGGAGGGCGACCTCGGGCCTGGGCATCTGATAAAGCGGGCCTGTCCACGGGTGAAGCGCGACAAAACCCTCCGCATGCCAAATCCTTAGTTGATCGTGAAACTCGCCCAATGAGACGGGGCCGAGATGCCCGGTCAGGTGGTCATAAAGTTGGAACAACAAAAGGTCCGCGCCCGAGTTTCGCTCATGTTCGGCCAAAAACGCGCCAACGACCGGAAGGGAACCAGCTAGCATGGAAGCGCCCCCGGTTGGATTGGCAATCGGAGGAATGGAAACCGCCGACTCGCCAACCGGGTGCATTCGCGGAGATTCTTCACCCAAAAGAGCCGAGCGCAACTCCCCCAGCCCCTCCTGCATGCGAGCCAGTTGTTCGATCTGGTTTTGGGCGGCCGTCAACATTTGACGGGCAATCCCCTGGCGATGTTCAAGGACCCGCACAAAATCTTCGAGAATGGTTTTGGGGCAAAGACTTCCGGCGATTTTTTCCCGTCCCTTGATGGTGATCCGCGCGCAATCCGGGCCGACCTCGGGAGCCTGTTGGAGATACCCTTCCTGAATCGCTTTTGCCGCCGCGCGCTTGCCCGGGGCCGTGGAGGGGAATAATCCCGGCTCGCCATCTTTGCCTGTATGCAGCAATCGTCCCGCCGGCTCAATCAAAGCGCGGCGCAAAGCGGCAGCAACAAGCAGGTCGATGTCCATGTGCGATAGGGCCCCTCCCTGGCCATCCTCACAAACTACCCTGACGGGCAGCCGCAAGACAAGACCATAGGGGCAAGTTCAAGCCAAAACAGACAAGGGGTTATGTGTCGGCCAAAGGGCTCAAAAGCCCTAGTTTTCCTGTTTTTCCAGGACGATTAGAATCAGTGCCGATTTTTCCCGGCTTACAAATTCCTTGGGACGGGGGCCGCCCGGTTCGGCGATGCAAAGGATAAGCTGTTTTTCCTTGAGTTTATAAATGGCCCTAATGGGCTTGGGTTCCTTCTTTTTCTTGGAGTCCCCGGCCTTTTCCCTGGAGTCCTCCGATTCCTCGGATTCAGCGGGTGTTGTGGTCCAATCTTTTGGGTTGGATTTTGGATTCAATACAAAGGTCCCTTTCTCAAGGACCTCGTCACCATCACGGAAAACCAATTCTTTATCGTTGATCACCAGTCGAAGGTTTTTGATTTGTGGAGCCGGGAGTTCCTTTCCCCCTTCCACCATTTGGGTCACCCTCCAGGTCCCCTGAACAACCTCTGTGTCGGCGGGTGTTTCAGGCTTATCCTGTGGAAGGGCAAAGGTAATAAGGCAAAGAAGAAACAAAATTGGCGACACGGCGGGGATCCTCCCATTACCAGTGAAAAAAGCCAACGGATCAATCAGAATTCAAAAGGCTAAAAGCCCGTCCGGGAAAGGGACGGGCTCTGCCATGTGAATCAGGTGGGCCGGTTCCCGTATAGCGGGAGCCATTCCCTCAGGTTTCGGTCCATGAAACCATCCGCGCCCACAGGGCCCATCGATCCAACGATGTATTCCTCGGGATTTGGGGCAGTTGGCGATTCGGCGGCTTGGATAAAAGGTTCGATAATCGCCCAGCTGCGCTCGATTTCATCAGACCGCATAAAAAGTGAGGCGTCGCCTATCAGCGCGTCCTGAAGCAATCGCTCGTATGCCTCCGGGATTGCCACACCGGAGTAGCTCTTTTCGTACTGAAATTCCATTTCTGAAGGAGCGATCACCATCTTTTCCTGGTCAGGCACCTTGGTTTGGAAACGGAGATGGATCCCTTCGTTGGGCTGGATACAGATCGCAAGCCGATTGCATTCCAGCTTTGCCCCGGGAGGTAATGGGAACATCAAGTGGGGAGGGCAACGGAATTGGATCTGGATTTCGCTGGTTCGGCTGGAAAGGGCTTTGCCGGAACGAAGGAAAAAGGGAACACCCCTCCAGCGCCAGTTGTCGACATTGAGTCTGATTGCGGAATAGGTTGGGGTTTTGCTACTGGGGGAAACACCCTTTTCGCGCAGGTAACCTTCGTATTGCCCGGTCCAGATGCCGTCCTTTGCCTCTTCCCCGGTGGGAATCGTGATGGCTTCGAGAAGTTTGACTTTCTCGTTTCGAAGCATGTCCGCTGTGTATTTTGCGGGCGCCTCCATTCCGACAATCGCCATGATCTGGAGCAGGTGGTTCTGGAACATGTCCCGGAGAACGCCCGCCTTGTCGTAGTAGTCGCCACGGGTTCCAACCTTGACGGTCTCCGCGACGGTGATCTGGACATGGTCGATGTAGTTGGCGTTCCAGAGGGGTTCAAAAAGGGTGTTGCCAAACCGGAACACAAGCAGGTTTTGAACCGTTTCCTTGCCAAGATAGTGATCAATCCGGTAGATCTGGTCTTCGCGGAGATATTGGCGGATTTCCTCATTGAGAAGTTTTGCGCTTGCCGCATCGTGGCCAAACGGCTTCTCGATAATGATGCGGCGCCACAAGTCGGCGGTGGGCGGTTTCGTCATTCCCGCGCCAGCGAGTTGTGCCACAATCTGGCCGTAAAGGTTTGGAGCCACGGAGAGATAAAAAAGTCGGGCTCCGCCTGTGGTCCCCTCATGGGTTTCGAACCAGTTTTGCAGGTTCACCAGACCTTCCGGTGTGGATGCATCCCCTGGGCAATAATTGAGCCTTGGGGCGAAATGCACCCAGTCTTCCTCACTCCAATCATGGCCGGAAAACTGTTTCGCCGCCTCGCCCATTCGTCTTTGGAATTCCTCATTGGAGAGCGGGGTGCGTGAGACACCAACAATCCGCACAGAGGCAGGTAGTCTTTTCTTGCGGTCCAAACGATAAAGCGAAGGAATCAGCTTCCGCGCAGTCAGGTCGCCTGAAGCCCCGAAAATCACAATGGTTTGGGGCAAATGTTCGCTCATCCACTACTCCCGAAAATCATTTACTCTCGCAGGGTAACCCCACCGCGAATCCTTCGTCCGTTCTATTTTATCGGTTGAGGCCCTCCATTAAAGGGCCAGGTAGGGGATATGGAGTATTGGTTTTGGATCGGGTTGAGGTTTTCATTTGGATTGGCAGCTCCGGAATTTTTCAGTGGTTCTGGCTTCATCGTCCAAGCTTTTTGGATTTATCCTTCCCCGATTCCGACCTAAACCTATTTCATGGTTGGCAATGTGGGCGTTCAAAGCACTGTAAATGAGGTGCCTGGGATTTTTTGAGGGGTTTAGGCCATGACGGTGACTCGATTGGCAAAAAATCGATCAATGCCTAACGAATGGATTATGCTCGTGGCTGTGTGAAAATGATTCTAAGTTAAGGACTTCAGCGTTTCGGCCCCCAAGTTTAGCCCGATCCGCCCAAAAAGAAGTTGGGCACGGAAGGAAAGCGTCGTGGAAGCGTTCCCGTTCACCGATGCCGAGTGGGACGCCATAAAGGGGGCAGCCCTGCCTGTGGTTAATGCGAGTTTGGCCGAAGACCTCCCATTGCGGGCCTCGGCCCTCGTGGAATTGCTCGACAAGCTGGACGGTTTGCGCGCCCGTTATGGTGACCATCCGGTACTCCTGGAGACCCAGGCGGATTTCTCTGATGAAAACCCGGAGCGGGTTGCCCTTTATCGGCGGGCCGCCGCGGTCGCGGAGGCCCACAGGCTGCCGACCCTCAGCATCCGATTGTCTCTCGCGGAGCTCCTTCTTGATGGCGGTGAGGGTTGGGCGGCGGCCGCAGAGCTGCTCGCTTGTAAGGAGGAGGCAGCCAAAGCCGACAAATTCGAGCAGGCCTGGTGGGCAGATCTGGCCACTCGTGCCCAGGATTATGCAGCAAATGATAAATGAGCTGAAGAAAATACACAGCGCGGGATAAAAGGGGACATTCTACTTTATTGTGGGCGTGCCCGATTTTGGACCGTGATGTGCTGACGAGTTGACGGGCAGACCAAGTGCTTAAAATGGCCGGGTGCGACGGAGGTTAAACATGGCTCGTAAAGCACTCAAACATGACATGGGGCTCGTCTCCTTCTTGAACCTCGAAGGCTCCTTAGATCGGTCTGAGTATAAAGCAGTTTGAGTGCATCAAAAGCCGCCCAACATGGCCAGCTTCGTCCAGAATGTCCCCTTTCATTTCCCTTTTATTCTTGTCCGTTGACTGTCAGGAGGTTCGAAAAAGTACAATGTTCCCTTTTATTCTCTAGACTGAAGGAATGCCGAGAATAGCGAGAGCCTCGCGAGGGAACGATGTCTACCAAATC
>CAWUOD010000107.1:0-8151 GCA_963923115.1 uncultured Singulisphaera sp. | reverse complement strand
TACACAAGGAGTATCGTCGGCAGCGTCAGATGTGTATAAGAGACAGCCACCAATCCTTTGTTTTTGGCATCGGGTTTGTATGCCTTTGCCAACCGTCCAAGTTGTTCCTCCGAAGGCCAAAAGGATGTGTCTTTCATGCCAAGTGGTCTTAATAGTCTTTCATCCAAAAAGTCCTCAAAGGACTTTCCGGATACGACCTCAATGATCCGGCCCGCGGTATTGATCCCCGCATTGCTGTATTGGTATTTGCTTTCGGGTTCATAATCGAGATTCGCCATCGCATAACTGCGCACCCGGTCGGCAAGGGAAAGACGATCGAGCGTCGGGACCTCAATCGGGGTCCTGAAGGGCAATCCGCTTGTGTGGGCCAAAAGGTTTCGGACTGTGATCGGGTGCTTCGGTTTGCGAAGAAGGATATGATCCTTGTCCTTTTCCGAGACCGCCATCTGGCCGCGAAATTCCGGAAGAAATTTTTCGACCGGATCATCCAGCGAGACCTTGCGCTCATCGACAAGGACCATGAGGGCGGCCGCTGTCATGGGCTTGGACTGGGAAGCGATCCAGAAGATGGAATTGGTTTCCATTGGTTTTTTTCGCGACATATCGGCCCAGCCTGTCGCCTCCAAAGCCAGGACCTTTTCCCGGTTGGCAACGAGCATCACCGCGCCGGCCAGCTCACCTTTATCCACAAAACCCTGAATGCTTTGTCCAAGCGGTCGGGATTCCTGGGCTTGAAGGTCGCCCAAAAACATCATCATTCCCAAAAGGACATGAAAAATTATGGAAATGCGGGAACCTCTGGAATCGTGGAACCGGTAGTTTTGAATTCGTTTCATTGGATGCTTTGCCTTTGTTTTCGATTCCGATCTCCGGTAAATTCTAGATTCCTCCAAAGGAAAAGCAGCCGTCCTTTTGAACCCTGTTTTGGGACTTTTGCGAAATTGCCTTTTTCCCGGGCCCAAAAACCGATTCAAAATAGGATGAAATCAGGCAAAAGGATCCTGGTTAACAGTCTTTGGTCAGGGAGCGACCGCGATGTGCGGAAGATTCACGCTTTCGGTGGATGGCGGCGTTCTCGCGGCGCTCTTTGGTCTGGTTGATGCCGCGCCGTGGGCGCCACGATACAACATAGCCCCCTGTCAAAACCTTTTGGGGATCCGCAATGAGATCGTACAGGGTCAGCCGGTCCGTGAGGCGGCGCCTCTGCGTTGGGGTTTGGTGCCCCGTTGGGCAAAGGACACCAGGGGGGCGTCGATGATGATCAATGCCCGAAGTGAAACCGCCAGGACAAAACCCGCGTTTGGATCCCTTGTGAAAACCAGGCGGTGCCTGGTGCCGGCCGATGGTTTTTATGAATGGAAAACCGAGGCGGGGATAAAAAAGCCATTTTGGTTTTCCTATCCCGATAGAAAGCCTTTTGTTTTCGCGGCCCTTTGGGATAGTTACACGCCCCCGCCTGGAAATTCCAATTATGCCCTAAAGGATAGCCACTCCACATTTCCTCTTGAGACCTGCACAATTCTCACCACCCAGTCCCAAGGTTGGCTAACCAGTTTTCATGAGAGGATGCCAGTTATCCTCGAGGAGGAAGACTGGTCAAACTGGCTGGATAATAGTCGATCGATCGATTCCATTTGGGATAGGGTGGTGGGTGCGTTTCCCGGGAAAGGGATGGTTCCTTTTGCTGTTTCGACACGGGTTAACCGGGTTTCTGAAGAGGGACCAGGATTGTTGGAGGCCTTTGGCGCTTCCCCCGAGCCTGTTGCCATTCGGAAAACTCCAAAAAAGCGGACGGAAATTGACCAACCTGGGCTTTTTGATTAATGTTTCGATGATTTGGCTGGATTCCCGGGATTTTTTGTATGGTTCGCTCCCGCTATGAATTCCCGTGAATGTTAACCTTTCCGCGTAAATTTGAATAAGATTACAAAAGAAGCTGGAGTGGCGGAATCGGCAGACGCATCGGACTTAAAATCCGATGGGAGGTAATCCCCCCGTACGGGTTCAAGTCCCGTCTCCAGCACTAAACAATTTCCATTCTTTTATTGCCTTGCAGGTTGTCCCATGTCGAATCACACCCCGCTCGATGCGCATTTCGAGCAGGGATTTTTTCAGTTGAGCCACCCCTCCTCCTGGAAGACCGACTTCCAGGAAGGCGAAAACTCCTGGCAACTGGCCCTGCAGGGGCCAAGCACAGCCATGATTCTTGTCGCCGCGGATTTGGATGCATCGGTGGATGAAATGCTTGAGGCGACCCTTTTCGCGCTCAAGGAGGATTATCCCGAAATGGAGGTCGAGGGCTACAAAGGGGAGTTGTGTGGGATTCCAGCCCGCGGATTTGAGATAAGGTTTTTTAGTTTCGATTTCAGCAATATTTGCCGGTTGTTGGCCATACCCTCCGACGAGGGAACGATTCTTGGTTTGTTTCAGTGTGATGATTACAGTTTCGCCGAGGTGGGTCCTGTGTTTGAATCCATTCGCCAATCCATGAAGTTATTGGGAGCCTGAATGTCCCGGGTAGACACGGGGCGATTCCTAATGCTATAAATGGGACGGACGCGTCAGTCAATAAATTACCCAGGGGAAAAACGGTAGTGTCTGCCAGCCCAAAAAAGGCTTCTGCCTCCCCCCAATCCACCAGGGGAAGACCACGCGATCCCAACCTTGTCCAAAAACGCAAAGAGCAGATTCTCTCGACAACCACCCATTATTTCGCCCGTTTGGGCTATCAGGACACGGACCTTCAGGTAATTGCCGATGAATTGGGAATCGGCAAGGGAACCATCTATCGGTACTTTCCCACCAAGGAATCCCTTTTTCGTGCCGCTTTGGACCGTGGTCTTGCAAGCCTACGGGATTTGATCGATCAAAAAATTCCCCCTGGTTCGGACCCCTTGGCCGGTTTCGCGAATGCCATCGAGGCCTATCTTCGTTTTTTTCGCGAACAGCCTGAATTGGTCGAGCTTTTCCTGATTGAAAGGGCTGTGTTTCCCGGTCGCTGCAAGCCCGCATACTTCATCCAGCGCGAACAGGATAGTGGCCGCTGGAACGAGGTATTCCGACACCTGGCAAGCAGGGGAAGGGTTCGGCCGGGAAATTCCGAGGGCATTCTCAATGCCATAGGCGATCTGCTTTATGGGACGATGTTCGCCAATCACCTGGCGGGGAGGGATATCCCGCCCGGCGATCAGGCGCGCGATATTCTGGATTTGGTTTTTCACGGGATTTTGGGGCCCGATGCCAGGGACGAGTTTCCCGGGGCGCGCAACGAAACGCGCAGAAAGACGGTAAAAAAACGATGAAAAAGATTGTTTTTGGGTTGTTGGTTTTGGCTGTGGGGCTCGCTGGCGGGTTTTGGTACATGCACCATGGATCCGCCGCGAAAAAAAACGACCCCACAGGCGCCGAAAACCAATCCGCCGATTCGCGTGCCAATGCAAAAAAAGAACCCAAACCAGTTCCAGTGACCGTCGCCCGGGTCACGAAAAGACGAATCCTCCGACAGGTCCGGGTCGTCGGCTCCCTATACGGTCAGGACGAAATCACCATCACGCCAAAGGTTGAGGGGCGCATTCTGAAAACTCTGGCGGATGTGGGGGATCGGGTAAAACCAGGCGACACCCTGCTTGTCATAGACGACACGGATTATCGGCTGGCGGTAAACGAGGCCCAGCGCTCCCTTGAGCTTGAACTATCCCGATTGGGGCTTAAATCGCTGCCCAAAGGCATCGTCGATGTCAGCCAGCTTCCCCTCGTGGTCCGCGCCAGTTTTCTTGAGAAAAACAGCCAGATCCGCAAGGACCGGATCAACCGTTTGGGGACCTCCTCCCCCGAGGAGCGTGAACAGGCCGAAACGGACAACCGTGTCGCCCAGGCCAATTATCGCCAGGCCCTTCTTGATGCCCAAACCTCGCTGGCCTCCGCCCAACTTCGCCAGGCCCAGCTCGACACCGCCTTGCAACGACTTGCCGACACAAGGATTGTCGTGCCCGACCCCGAAACTACTTTAAAGGATAAAAAAATTGTGGAATATTCCGTCGTCCAAAGGATGGTCACCCAGGGCGAACTTCTGAAAAATTCACCCTCCACCTCTATGTCCGCCTTCAAGCTGGTCATCGACAACCCCCTAAAACTCCAGGCGGCGGTTCCCGAAAGGCACCTCTCGGAGATTCGTCCCGGCCAGACGGTCGATCTTGAGGTGGAATCCTACAGAAACCAGACTTTCCAGGGAAAAGTCACAAGAATCAATCCCAGCGTCGATCGCACAAATCGCAATTTCCAGATCGAGGTGGATGTCCCAAATCCGGATCGAAAACTCAGATCGGGGAGTTTTGCCAAAGCCACCATCCAGACCGAGGCGGATGAGAACGCGCTGACTGTTCCCGAGGAGGCGGTCATGAGCTTCGCCGGGGTGGTCAAGGTATTCGCCGTGAGGGATGACAAATCGGTCGAGATTCCGGTTTCGACGGGAGTCCGTATTTTGGCGGGGGAAAAGGGCAGGGAAACCGCATGGATTGAGGTTCGTGGCGATCTGAAGCCAACAGACCTCGTTGTGACCAGTGGACAAACACAGCTTTCCCGGGGAAGGTCGGTTCGCATTCGCATACCCGATAACGATCCCGACTCGCAAAAATCGGAAAAGGCGAAGCCGGAGGCATCCAAGTGAGTATTTGGGAACTATGCATCCGCAGGCCCGTCTTCACGGTCATGCTATTGACGGCGCCCCTGGTGCTGGGTGTCGCCTCGTATTTCCGTTTGGGCGTCGATCTTTTTCCCAATGTGGACCTTCCCGTGGTGGTTGTGACGACCACGCTCCGGGGCGCAAGCTCCGAGGAGATGGAAACAACGGTCACCAAGCCCATTGAGGAAATCGTCAACACGGTTTCAGGTATCGATGAACTCCGCTCAAGCACAAAAGAGGGTATATCACAGGTAACAATCCAGTTTGTCCTGGAGAAGAATGGCGCGGTTGCCGCGCAGGAGGTGGATGCGAAAATTCGCTCCATTTTGAGCCAGTTGCCTGTTGGCACCGACGCTCCAATCATCGACAGGTTCGACCTGGATGCCTCGCCTGTGATAACGATGGCGGTTTCCGGAAAACGGGATCTTCGGGAGGTCACCGAAATCGCCAAAAAGCGGATCAAGGAAGACCTTGAAACACTTATGGGCGTGGGGGCTGTCACCCTGGTTGGCGGACGGGAGCGGGCTATCAATGTGTCCGTCGATCCGGACAGGTTGCTCAAATACCAGAATTTGTCGATTGAGGATGTCCGACTTGCACTTATTCGGGAAAATCAGGAGCAACCCGGTGGCCGGGTCGATCAGGGAAAAGGGGAAATTGTCCTGCGAACACTGGGGCGCATCGAAAACCCCATGGACTTTGAAAAACTGATCGTGGGAAATCGCAACGGACAACCCATCCGTATCGAGGATATTGGCCGGGTTGAGGACTCTTTCGAGGAGCAGCGTGGTTTGTCGAGGCTTTGGGTGAAGGGGAAAAACCCGATCGACCAACCCTTGGGCGACAACGCCATCAGTCTGATCGTCATGAAACAATCCGGCACCAACACGGTGGCCGTGGTGGAGCGCGTTCGTGCGCGTCTGGAGAAATTATTGCCTGATTTGCCCGAGGATATTCAGGTTGAGATTCTTCGCGACCAATCCCGGTTCATCAAGCACTCGATTGACGAGGTGAAGATACACCTGGTCCTCGCGGCGTTTCTCGTGAGTCTTACCATCCTGCTTTTCATGCACGATTGGCGCACCACCATCATCGCCAGCCTGGCGATTCCCTGTTCGATTCTTGGCACATTTGTGTTCATGGATTTCATGGGATTTACCCTCAATAACATCACCCTTCTGGGTCTTATCCTGGCTATTGGTATCGTCATAGATGATGCGGTTGTGGTTCACGAAAACATCTTCCGGTTTATGGAGGAAAAAAGGGTTAGCGCCCGCGAAGCGGCCTCCGAGGCGACAAGCGAGATCGCTTTGGCGGTTGTTGCCACGACCCTTTCACTCCTTGTGATTTTTATTCCGGTTGCCTTCATGGGTGGTCGGGTTGGACGCTTTTTTTCCAGTTTTGGTTTTGTTGTCGGGTTCTCCCTTTTGGTGAGCATGTTCATCTCGTTCACCCTTACACCGATGCTTTGTTCGCGCTTTCTCCTGATGCCGGAAAACGCGTCGCACGGGAGTAAAAGCGGCCTGTTATGGAGGCTTACAGAGGGAACCTACATCTCCATCCTTCGCTGGTCGCTTAAATACCGATGGGTTATTGTTCTGATCTCCCTTGGTGTTTTTCTGTCCACCCCTGTGATCTTTGGCATGATTGGCAAGGATTTTGTCCCTCGGGACGATCAGAGTGAATTTGAATTGGCCGCGACCCTTCCGGAGGGGTACACGCTTGATCGGGCGGACGAGGTCATGGGGGAACTGGACCGTCGCTTCCGGGCCCTTCCCGGTGTGTTGGAGACTTACACTGTAATTGGCGAGACCAGCGGCCGGGTGGCAAAAGGGCAGGGGGATGTGACCAAGGGAAGCATATATGTGAGGCTCACGGACTTGCCCGATCGACCTTTCACGCCTTTTATTTATCTTGGTAATCCCGAAGAGGGAATCGGAAGGATTCTGAACCGAGCGGCACGGGCGGTTGGTTTTGGCCGTCTGGAATATTCCCAATTCGATGTGATGTCCAAAGCCCGTGAAGTGTTGGAGGATTATCCCGATTTGCGCGCCGCGGTTCAGGATGTTTCGGCTTTCCAGGGATCCGGATTTCGCCAGGTGGAAATTGATTTCAACCTGAGTGGTCCCGATATGGACAAACTCAAGGAGTATTCGGATCAAATCGCCGCCTGGATGCGTGAGCAGGGATATTTTGTCGATGTCGACACAAGTCTTTCCCTTCGAAAACCGGAGTTGCGGATAAGGCCCGATCGCGAGCGTCTTTCCGATTTGGGAGTTAGTATCGAGGCGGTTTCATCCACGGTAAATGTTTTGGTTGGCGGATTGCCAATCAGCAAATATCGCGAATTTGACGAGCAATACGATGTTTGGCTACGGGCGGACCGCGACTATCGGAGTGATCCCGATGCGATCACAAGGCTCACGGTTCCCTCCACCAAAACCTCGACAGGTGTCGTGAGGCTTGGTAGTGTTGTGCGATTGGAAAAAGCTCTTGGACCCAACACGATCGACCGTTTTGGCCGCCAAAGGCAGGTTGTCATTTCCGCCAATCTGGAAAAGAAATCGCTGGGCGAGGCGGTTACCAATCTGGGAAATCATGTCCGGACAATTGGCCTTCCACCCCAATATCATTGGGAATTCATTGGTCGGGCCAAAACGCTTTCGGAGTCCAACTCCAACTTTGTCATCGCGTTTGGCCTGGCATTTTTGTTCATGTACATGATTTTGGCCGGGCAATTCGAGAGTTTTATTCACCCGATCTCCATCCTGATCGCGCTTCCCCTCACCATACCATTCGCGCTGTTGTCCCTTTGGTTGTTGCGAACCAATCTGGACATTTATGCTATGTTCGGTCTCTTTATGCTGTTTGGGATTGTCAAGAAAAACGGCATTCTCCAGATCGACTACATGAATACGCTTCGTGATCGTGGATATGGCCGGGAAAAAGCCATTCTTGAGGCCAATGCCACACGACTTCGCCCGATCATGATGACAACCATCATGCTGTTGGCCGCCATGGTTCCCATGGCCTTGGGGCAGGGGCCGGGGGCCAATACCCGCGCGGGTATGGCCAAGCTGATTCTCGGAGGCCAATTCCTTAGCCTTCTCCTCACCCTTTTATTGACACCTGTGACCTACAGCCTTTGGGAGGATCTGGGTGACTGGTGGCAGGGGAAAAAAGGCGGCGATTCCGCGGAGCCTACGGTCAAAAAGAGCTAGCCACCCCGCTTTGTTTTCTCCGGAAAAAAGTTAGGAAAAAAATCAGCCCTGCTTCAGGCTGATTTTTCCCTTGGGATTTCCCCGAGCTTCTGCCGTTGCGGTTTTTCCGTCGAAAGGAACCTGCCAAAAAAGGCCATTAGGAATTTATCAGATTCTTGAAAAGGGAAATGATCTCGCGTTGTGCCCGCGCGATTGTGAAATGGGTCCTGGCTCTTTCCCGGCCAAGAGCCCCAAGCAATTCGGAGGCAT
>CAWUOD010000106.1:0-8238 GCA_963923115.1 uncultured Singulisphaera sp. | reverse complement strand
GGATCTTTGGACCGCTGACTATTCCCAAATTGAGTTGAGGTTGTTGGCTCACCTCAGCAGGGACAACGAATTACGGGCAGCTTACATTGAAGGCCAGGATATTCACACAAGGGTCGCCGCCAGCCTTCATGGTGTTGGAATTGGTGATGTGACAAGCGCGATGAGGCGTGTCGCCAAAACCGTGAATTTCGGTGTGGTGTATGGGATTAGCGCCCATGGGTTGGCGGAAAGACTGGCCGTCCCCCGGGCGGAGGCCGAAAAATTTATTGAGGCCTATTTCCGCAAATATCCAGGGGTTTTGGACTACCAGGAAATGGTTTTGGACGAGGGCAGAAAATTCGGATTTGTCCAAACCATTTTGGGGCGCAGGAGGCGGGTTGAGGGAATTCGTCCCAAATCGAGCTACTGGCAGAGGAATCAACCCGAGCGTGAGGCCATCAATATGGTCGTTCAGGGTTCTGCCGCCGATCTGATCAAAATTGCCATGATCGGTCTGGAAAAAAGGTTGTCCTCCAGTGGACTCAAAGCGCGGTTGTTGCTTCAAATTCACGATGAACTGGTACTCGAAGCTCCACCAGACGAGAGGGCAAAAGTGGCAGCCATTCTGGAGGAGGAAATGGTAACCAGACCCCATGACAGGCTCGGATTGGACATACCCTTGTCGATTGATGTTGGATTTGGCCCAAATTGGGTGGACACCCAGGCTTGGATGGAAGGGGCATGAATCTTTCCGATCCAGGGCCAAATTCGGGGTTTGGAAAACCATTTATCCTTTCCAAAAAACCTGTTTGGGGGGTAACCGGGGGCATTGCTTCCGGGAAATCTACCCTTGCCCGCATTCTTTCCGAAAAAACCGGTGCCAAGGTTCTTGATGCCGACAAATTGGGCCATGAGGCTCTTTTTGTGCCGGAAATCATCCAAAAGGTCAAAGCTTGGGGAGGGGACTTGCTTGTTGGCGAGGATGGTAATTTAAGCCGGGCGAAAATTGGAGCCTATCTGTTTCCCAAAAAAGAGAAACTGATTGAGTATGAATCGATCATTCATCCCTGGATCAGGCAGCGACTGATCAACGAAATAGAAAAATTTGATGAAGATTCTTCGCAAAAACTGCTGGTTTTGGATGCCTCGCTGTTATGGGAGTCTGGGTGGCATAGGAGTTGCTCCTTGATCTTGCACCTGGATGCTCCTCTGGAATTGAAACTCCAAAGGGTGGTCACTTCCCGAGGCTGGACGCCCATAATGTTAAACCTTCGCGAATCATTGCAGATGCCCTTGACCTTGAAGGCCCTTCTTGCGGATCATTGTTTAACCAATTCCTATTCTCTGGATCGCCTCAGTTCTCAAGTGGATGCCCTGCTCCTGGGGCTCCCCATTCAAGCAATCCTTGAGGGTTGAGTATCGCTTGTGGCGTCTTGCCCATGCGGGTTGGACCGGGTTCTGGCGCCCTGTCAGGAACCGAGTCGTTGGAATTCATGGATCAGGATGGTTACATGTCTTTAGCTGATGCGGTTGATAAGGGTGGAAGCAGCGAAATGACCACTTCCGAAAAATCTTTGAAACGCCCTCCCAAAGCCTCCATGCCCCATGCCGCCGGGGATATTGACCGAACCGACATTTCAGACACCGAATGCGACACGGTATTGGAGGATGGCATGAAATCATCAACCCGGCCCGATTCTCCAAATACCGAGGCGCAAAACCCGATGGATCCCTACGAGGAGGAGACCGGACTATCCGGGGGCAAGCGTGGACGCGGTCGGCCAAAAAAATCATCCGGAAGTGAAGCCCAGGGGGGGGAAATTCCCAAAGTCTCCAAAAAGCGGGGAAGACCCTTGGGCAAAGACAAAACCCCATTGGATTCGGCTGAAGATGTTTTTCAGGGGGCCACTCCTTCCCCACGCACTCCGGTGAACGAAAAATCCAGCGCCTTGAGCGGGGATTCTGACGAATCTCGCGGCAGCCATTCTGGCGATGGGGATTTTGCAAACACATCGTTTGGTTGGGGCGAAGGGACCCGTGGCAAAAAGGATTTTGACAGGGAAAATCCTCAAAAAAATTCGGATATAACCGCTGAAAAGGAAGCCGAAGACCAGGACGAATTCCAGATTTCCGAGGAATGGGGAGAAATATCCCCCCGGGTGCCGGAGCCTGACCAGGACGGGATGAGGGAAGATACCGAGCCCCATCATAACGCAATTGAGTCTGACCAAAATGAACCGGGCAAGGATGAGGAGGCTTTTGCCGACGAACAGGATGAAAATGGTGAACCTGGTGCGGGTCTGGACAACGAAATCCAGAAAAAATACGAGGATCTCAAAAAGGGCGCTCCCTACATTCTCGAACTCCAGCAAAAGCCAATGTCCGAGCTTTTGCAGCTTGCGAAGGAAGAAGGAATCGAGGATCCAACCTCCCTCCGCAAACAGGATCTGGTGTTCCAGATTCTCAAAGAAAAGGTAAAGCAGAATGGATTGATGTTTGGGGATGGCACCCTGGAAATCCTCCCGGATGGTTTTGGATTCCTGCGCAACAGTGAAGCTAACTACCTTCCTTGCCCGGATGATATTTACATTTCACCTGCCCAAATTCGCCGATTTGGCCTCCGACCTGGAACCATGGTTGCTGGACAAATTCGGCCACCCAAAGAAAACGAACGCTATTTTGCGCTTCTTCGGGTTGAGGCAATCAACCGCACCGATCCCGAGCACCATGCCAACCTGATCATGTTCGAGGATTTGACCCCCCAGCATCCCCTTACCCGACTAAAACTCGAGACCGGTCCCGGCGACCTCAGTATGCGAATTGTTGATCTGGTATCCCCGGTGGGCAAGGGGCAGCGTGGCTTGATTGTTGCCCCTCCGCGAACGGGTAAAACGGTTCTCCTCCAGCAGATGGCCCGTTCCATCCTCAAAAATCACCCGGAATGTTATGTGTTTGTTCTCCTGATCGACGAGCGTCCCGAAGAGGTCACCGAGATGGAGCGATCCGTCAAGGGCCCCCGTACCGAGGTGATCAGCTCCACCTTCGATGAACCCACCTCGCGCCACATTCAGGTCAGCGAAATGGTTATCGAAAAGGCCAAGCGCCTTGTCGAGGAAAAACAGGATGTTGTGATCCTCCTGGATTCGATCACCCGTCTGGCTCGGGCATACAACGCCGAGGTTCCCAACAGCGGAAAAATCCTTTCCGGTGGTGTGGATGCCACGGCCCTCCACAAGCCAAAGCGCTTCTTTGGCGCCGCTCGCAACATTGTCGAGGGGGGTAGCCTGACGATTTTGGGTACGGCTCTCGTGGACACCGGTTCCCGTATGGACGAGGTGATTTTCGAAGAGTTCAAGGGAACCGGCAACATGGAACTTCATCTCGATCGCCGCCTGGTTGATCGGAGAGTATACCCCGCCATCGACATCAACAAATCGGGAACCCGCAAGGAAGAGTTGCTGATTGGGGAGCTCGACCTCAAACGAAACTACATCCTGCGGAAGGTTTTGTCCGACATGAGCCCGATCGAGGCCATGGAACTTTTGACCAAGAGTTTGGGCAAAACCAAGACCAATGCCGAATTCCTCCAGACCCTTGGAAGCTGATTTCTACTAGAATAACTCCCAAGGGGGAGTCTGATCATGCCAGTGGTTCACGAGGGTACGCTTGTCCCAACGGCGGGGCGAATTCTGATCGTAGCAAGCCGTTTCAACCAGTTGGTGGTAAACCAGCTGGTTTCCGGGGCTCTCGAAGCCCTGGGCCGTCACGGAATTACCGATGCCAATGTCGAAATCATTCGGGTCCCAGGTGCCTTTGAAATTCCGCAAGCCGCCCAAAAGGCGCTGAAAACCGGTCGCTTTGCCGGCCTGATTGCATTGGGCGCGGTGATCAAAGGCGACACCGATCACTACGACCATATTGCCCACTCCGCAACCAATGGCTTGAACAAGGTCGCGCTCGATTTGGGATTCCCGGTTGCCCATGGGATCCTCACTTGCAACACCACAGACCAAGCCATGGACCGCGCCGGACTCAAAGCGGGCAACAAAGGTTACGATGCTGCCTTGGCCGTTCTGGAAATGATCAATCTTTTTGGCCGTATTGGCTCCTAAAAACACAATAACCAGCCCTAGGGTTGTGCAGGAAATTACCGACTTCATGATTATTCGCCGAAGATCCAAAGCCCGCGAAGTGGCTCTCCAGGCACTGTTTCAGTTGGAATGCCCCCGGCGTTCTCCTTTTCCCTACGAGGAGTTTGTCAAAAGGCGTTTGCCCGAAGACACCCAGCTTGCTTTCTGTCGGCAATTGGTGATGGGATCCCGCGCGCACCATAGGGAAATCGACGCCCGGATTGGACAAGCGGCGGAAAACTGGCGCATTTCCCGAATGGCTGGAATCGACAGGAATATCCTGCGAATGGCCGCTTATGAACTTCTTTTCCAACCGGGAACGGCCGCCAAGGTCGTGGTGGATGAGGCCTTGGAGCTGGCCAAGAAATTTGGTTCCCTGGATTCGGCGAAATTCGTCAACGGTGTGCTGGATCGGCTCTGGCGTGGCATTCCTTCGCGATCGGCCGAGTTGGCCAAAACCGTAACCGAAAATGCTCCCAATACCCCGGATGTTCCCCCAGGGGAGGATTCGTCCAACCCCGGGAACTCTCCCGGGACCAATTCCCACGCCCAAATGGCAAAAGGCGGGGAATGACCAGGGGAGCGCCCATGACGGCCCTCTTCTCCTCTTTGGCGCGTCCCAAAGCCCAAGGCCGGGCAGATCTTCATATGCACAGCACCTGCTCGGATGGAAAATATTCTTTCCGCGAGTTGGTCGACCTCTGCGCCCGGGCCGGCCTTCTGGTTATGGCGGTTACCGACCACGACACCCTGGGGTCCTTTGGGGATTGGTCGGAACTGGCCCAGGCCCGTGGTGTCCGCGCGATTTGTGGTGTCGAAATCACCGCCAATATTGATCAAAAAGATATCCACATTCTTGCCTACGGTGTGGATAACCAGAACCAGGAAATCCATTCGCGCCTCGAAGGGGTTCGCAAGTCAAGGCTTGAGCGGTATTTATCCATCCTGGATCGGCTCGAGGCCAAAGGCCTGAGCGGCCTGACCACCCACCGCCAGGAAGCCGTCGATACCGTGCGTCGCCACCCGGGCATGGCATTGGGACGGCGAAACATCGCCGAGCTCCTTGTCGATCTGAAGCATGTTTCCTCCCTGCGCAACGCCTTCGATCGCTACCTCAAGGATCCCGCCGTGGTCGGTATCCCCAGGGAAAACCTGAGCGCGCGGGAAGTGATCCGCATGGTGCGCGATTCGGGAGGGATTACCTCCTGGGCCCATCCGCCGGAAAATATGGTCGCCTCGCTTTTGCCCGAATTGGCCGCGCTGGGAATAACCGGGCTGGAGGCGGAATACCCTGATTTCAGGAATTCCTGGACGCGAAAGCTTCGCGCCATGGCCTCGGAATTGGGATTGTTGGTCACAGGGGGCAGCGATTGCCATGGGCCGGGTGCCCGATGGCCCGGCTCCACAAGCATTGGGGGCAAGGACCTCGAGACTTTTCTCGAGGCCCTGTCCTGAGGAATTGGGAATAGCGTGATGTTTCGTGCACTATATGAACGGCTAAAGTCCGGTTTGGCCCGCACCAGGGACCTCTTTTCGGGAATCGCCGGATTGTTCACAGGCAAGGGCCGGGTCGACCGGAACTTTCTCGCCGAGATGGAAAAAAGGCTTCTCCTTGCCGATGTGGGCGCCACGGCTACAAGAGAGATCGTCAAAAAGGTCGAAGTCGCGTTCCTGGACAAGGAGATAGGCGAAGACCTTTCCGGGTTTGTGCGTGGTCTCCTCCTGGAAATGCTTACGGGCGAAGGGCTTGGGCTTGCCAAGGCGAACTCGGGCCCCACCGTGATCCTTGTCGCCGGAGTCAACGGCTCGGGAAAAACCCACTCGATCGCCAAACTGGCCAACCGTTTCCGCAAGGAGGGGAAAACGGTGGTGGTCGGAGCCTGTGATACTTTCCGCGCCGCCGCCGTGGAACAGCTTTCCACATGGGCCCAAAGGATAGGCTGCGAAATCGTTCGGGGCCAAACCGGAGGCGATCCCGCCAGCGTCGCCCACGACACTTGCGAGAAAGCTCTCGCCAAAAACATCGAAGTGGTGATCCTGGACACCGCCGGAAGACTTCACACGCAAACCCATCTCATGCGCGAACTCGAAAAAATCCATCGCGTGGTCCAGCGCAAAATCCCCGGCGCTCCCCACGAGGTCCTCCTTGTTCTCGATGGAACCAACGGGCAAAACGCCCTGCTTCAGGCCAACCAATTCACCAAAACTGTCGCCTGTTCCGGGATTATCCTGACCAAGCTCGATGGCACCGCCAAGGGGGGCTTTGTTTTCTCCATCCGCAGGAATCTCGGCCTGCCGATCAAGCTGATCGGGGTGGGGGAGGGGCTGGACGATTTGGAGGCCTTTGATCCGGATTCCTTTGTCGCGGCACTTTTGGACAAATAAATCTCTATAAGAGCTCTTTTTGGGGAGTTTGGGCATGAGCCAATGGGGCAGGGTTCTGGTTACCGGGGGCGCGGGCTTTATCGGCTCCCATTTGGTCGATTTTCTCACCGAACAGGGTGCCGAGGTTACTGTTCTCGATGATCTTGCCAGCGGCCTTCTTGCCAACCTTGAAGCCAATATCGCCCGAAAGGAGCGCCCCGTCCGGTTTGTTCAGGGGAGCATCACCGATCCGGTCGCTTTGACCGATGCCCTAAGTGGCGTCGAAGTCGTTTTCCATCTGGCGGCAATCGCTTCGGTTCAGGCTTCTGTTGAAAACCCATTGGCCACCCACGAAGTCGGAACGACCGGAACCCTGCTGGTTTTGGATGCTTGTCGAAAGGCCGGCGTGAGACGCCTGGTTTTTGCGGGGTCCAGTTCCGCGTATGGTCGCCCCGACACCGAGATTCAAACCGAAAACACGCCTTTGGAACCGCTTTCTCCCTATGCGGCGAGCAAACTGGCAGGCGAGATGTATTGCCGGTCGTTTGCCCACAGCTATCCGCTGGAAACGGTGATTCTCCGGTTTTTTAATGTGTTTGGGCCCCGGCAAAGGCCCGATAGCCCTTATTCGGGAGTGATTGCCCTGTTTGCCAAGGCTTTGACCGAGGGGCGTGTTCCGACGATTTTCGGGGACGGCAAACAGACGCGCGATTTTGTCTATGTAGGAGATGTTGTCCGTTGCCTGGGACTTGCCGCACAAAAGCCCGGAGTGTCCGGCCAGGTGTTCCATGTGGGAACCGGCCGGGGAACAGACCTGTGGCAGCTGATTTCAGCCTTGAACCATACTTTGGGAACGGATATCACCCCAAAACTCGCCCCTGCCCGGGCTGGCGATGTGAGGCATTCCTGCGCGAGCATCGAAAAAACAAGGAAAATTCTCGAATGGACGCCTTTGTGCTCCCTGGAGGATGGCCTGGCCAAAACGATGGCCTGGATGTCCGGGCAATAGGGTGGGAGGCCTGGGAAAGGCGTTCAGGCGACCGGGTTCCCTTGACACGAAAAGCCCATAAGTGCATAGCGGGTCCAAGTGCCATACGGAGCTTGGACATTCATGGGGAATTTGCGCAAGGTTGCCTGGGGTTTGACCGCCCTCTTTTTGGGAGGGTGCGCCACAGGCCCAATCATGAACAATCCCAAAAGGATTGCGCCTGATGCCATTCCCACCGAAAACCCCGCCTATGTTCCATTGGGCCCCCCGTCTTACGGGTTTGTTTTTGAGCAGACTCTCGATGCCCTCGATGACATCTACGAAATCAGTTATGCGAACCGCTACGACGGACGGATCGAAACCAATCCGGTGATCGCGCCTGGCATTTTCCAGATTTGGAAAGCGGGCAGCCCCAGCTTCCATAACCGGCTTCAATCTTCCTTCCAGAGCATCCGCCATCGCAGCGTGGTGACAATCCAATCTGCTCAGGATGGTGGTTTCTTTGTCGATGTGAAAGTTTACCGTGATCTTGAAGATGTGCCACGGCCTCTCAAGGGTGCGGTGGGGGGAGCCGCTTTCCGTGGGGATAGTTCCGTCCAGCGCCAATACGAAGTGGTTGAGGCGGCGACACCTTCCGCGAAATGGATTCCCATTGGTCGGGATCCTTATTTGGAACAGCTCATCCTGAAAAAGGTTGTCAAGCTGACCGGTCCCAAGAGCGAATAGAAATCGTCTGGGGTTTGGTTTGGAAAACAGAAATCCTTGCCAAAAAATGCC
>CAWUOD010000105.1:0-8275 GCA_963923115.1 uncultured Singulisphaera sp. | reverse complement strand
ACAAGCGCAATTGGCTTTTTGTCCACAAAATCAAAGGTAAGGGTAAAGGTCCCCTTGCCGGGGAATTCGTCCCGAACGCTTTTGTCCAAAACCCATTCCCGGGCCCCCGACACCAACTGGAGTCTCTGTTTTTCCCCCAAGTTCGGAACCGCCTTCAGGGGGCCTTCCATCACGATCCGGGTCGGCGAGATTTCCCTGGGGAGGTTGTTGGCGAAGCGTTCCACCTCGCCCCAGGGATCCAGGGCATCGGGTGGCGGCAGGGAGCGATCGGAAGGTGTTTGCAGGATGCGCAGGGCAATCATCCATTTGCGGATTTCCAGTAAGGCCGGATCTGCCTCCACCTTTTTGGAAACTTCGGGGGGGACCCCACCGGTGGGATTGCGCCCGGGCCAAATCCGGTTGAGCGTGGTGGCCCCCAGTTGTGTCCATTTGGTTTCAAAGGATCGGGCATTTTGCGCCACCCGGTCGCGAAGCGCTCCGGGAAACTGGCTGACCTTATCGCGCCATAAAAGAAGTTCGGGGCGGGGCTTTTCGCCCGCCAAAATCCGATCCATGGCTGCGGGATCTTTCCCCTGGAGCCCAAGCAATTCAAGCCACCCTTTTTGCGCCCGGATCTGTTCGAGGGATCGCTCCCAGCTTGCTTTGGCTTCGGCCACTTCGAGGAGCTTTTCGACATCGGCTTCGGCGGGGGACATTTTCGCGGAGAGGAGATCCGCAGTTTTCTTTTGCCAATCGGCGATCTCCTTTGGGGCGGGCGATTGCCATGAGGCCAAATCTACCGCGCTTCGAAGGCCATCCCGCAGGGCATCGATCCGCTTGCGGGCATCACCCTCCAACCGGGAAATCTGCAGCAAGGTTTCCCGGGCTTTTTTAAAGGGTTCCATCCCTTTCCAGGAACCATCCGCCTGGTCAACGAGAAGGCCGGTTTTGCGAATGGCCGCTTCGATTTCGGCCATGGAAAAGAGATCCGAAGGCGTGGGTAGATGAATGATTCCCTCCTGCCAGAGGAGATAGCGTTCAAGTTCCCGTTTGCGGGAAAGGATGTGATCCTTTTCGCCCGGTGAGAGGTCCTTCCATTTCGGATGCTCGGCAATTTCGCCCAGAAGGTCGATCTGGTGTTTGAGCCTGACCGGGGAATAGTCCAGGCGGCGTTCGATCTTGGGGCTGTCGGTTTGGGCAAGCTCTTTGAGAATCGTTTCAAAGCGATCTTCCCCCACCAAAAGAAGTTGCAGGGAGCCCGCCAAAATGAGCGCCAAAAGTCCGATCGCAAGGAGTGTGGTCCGAAGTGCCGATGCGGATTGGGCTTTCCGACTTTGCCTGTAGGTTCCCGCTTTTTCGAGCAGATCCTCCGCGGAAGAAAGCGATGTCGTGTGGAAGGTGCCAAAACCGTTGGATTTGCTTTGCGACCCATCGAAAGAGAATCCACCGATACCCAAAACAGGCCAGTGACCCGGAAGACCGGCATCGAAGCGGCGCCTTTGCACTTCGTGAAAAAACGCGGGACCAGGATCGTGCGAACAGACAAGCGCATCGATCCTGGAAAAATCGCCTGGAACGGCCGCGACTTCGATCCATTGGACCCGGTCCGCCTGTTCACATTGCGCGCGAACGGCGGAAATCGTCGGCGAAATGGGGCCCAAATCTGTCAGGGAGGGGCGAAGCTCCCCAATGATGAGGCGAGACTCCGTGAAGCCCCTTTTTGCCAATGGAATGGGCGCCAGATTTCCGGGCGTCAGATTTCCGGATCCGGTTTGGCTCATTGCTTTTTGGACTCATCGATTTTGCGAATCGTATTGGACCAGCCACGGGATTTGGCGACCTCAAGAAGTCGTCTGACCACAATGGTCAATTCGCTTGGGTCCTCAAGTTCCAAAGTGACGACAAGCTCGCCAGGTGTGGATCCGGATTTGTCGAACCAGGTGGTGACTTCTTCCAGGGTCACCGGTTCGCGTTTGGTCACTCCCGCCACCTCCAGGGGGAAATAACACCTTTTGGGATCGGCATTTTCCCCAAGACGATCCCGGAGTGGGGATTCCCCCAAAACACGAATGATCCAGCGGGGTTTTTCCTTTTCGGTCTTTTCCGCGGATTGGCGTCCCTGGTCCTGACCCCCTCCAGTCCCCATTCCACGCCCGCCGCCTCCCGAACAGAACATCAAAAAGACAAAAACGCCAACGCCAAGAGCAGGAAACCAGCGAATGGCCATGCGAAACCAGCCGTTTTTCATCGTCCGCAATAAAATGCGCCCAAGGGCCAGCTCGATCGAGTGATAGGTGGCAAGGCCCGCGAAAATCCCCGCCAAAAGCGCCAACACCCCCCTTAGGCTGAACCAGAAGGAACTGTCTCGTAAAAGTGTCCACAAATCGCCGTTCATGGGTTACTCTTGGTTTTTGGGATTGGGTGGCGAAATGGGGGCCGGATCGTTTGTCAAAACCGTGCCCGTGAACCATCGCTGGTATTCGATTTCCTGCCGCCGGGTAGGATGGAGGCTTTCCACCCGGGGATAACGGAGCAAATAGACAAGTTTTTTTTCCGCTCCGCCTGGAGTATTTGGCTGTTTGCCCCGATCGGAGTCAATTTTGGCGCGTGCCTGGGCCTCGGTGCGCAAAGCCAGGCCATCTTCGGAGATGAGATGGCCATCCGCCGGATCGATCGCCAATACAGTGACGGAGAGCATCCCGGAAAGTTCCGAAGCCGAGGCGGTCCGGAGCGATTCGCGTTCGCGTGCGAGCTTTTGAGTCAGCTCGGCGAGTTTTCTCCGGAGTTCCTCCAACTGGAGGTCTTTTCCACCGGCCGTGGAGTCGGTGATGGTTTTTGTCTGGGTGCTATTGGCTTCGGCATCGCCCTTTTGGGCAGAGTCGGAGGTTTTTGGGCGGGTGACCTGAACGATCATGAAGAGGCCAAACAGAACCAGAAGCACATCAATAAGAGGAATCAGAAAACGGGTTGGGGATTGGGCCGGAGGGATCCAGACCAAACGCTTCTTTCCAGAATTTTTCGCGGGGGCCAAGGCTTAGCCCTCCGATCCGCTGGCGGCCTCGGGGCCATGCGCCATGGGCTGGATCAGGAGAAGTCCCAGATTTCCCATCCAAAGCGGAAAGAGGTTCGACAGTGCGGCGACCAAGCCGCTTCCCGTCGCGGTAAGGGCCGGAGAATAGTTTTTGATCACCTCGTCGACCGGGGTTCCCGGAGCGAGGTTTGCAAGTGTTTGCAAAATGGAGATGACGGTTCCCAGAAGGCCCAAAAGGGGGAACCATTCAACAGCGGACGAGAGTTGCCTCAGCCAGGCGAGATCTGTGCCATCGCCTGAGCCATTGGCGGTGGCAAGACCGATCCAGAGGGCGAGGGTTTGCCAAACCAGAAGGCCGCCGCCCGAGGCGAGGATGATCCAGTCGATTCGGGTCATGTGAAGCCAGAAGAATTCCCGGGCATCGGCGGGGATGGCCCCCAGTAGTCCCAGAGTCAAAACCAACGGAGCCGCGGCGAATATCAGGGGAAGGACTCCCCGTACCAGAAACGCGTTCAAAGGCGGCCTTCCTTATTGGAATTGTCGGGGTGGTTACAGGTTGGTGATTTGCCTCAGCGGTCCCGGAGGAATTCGGGCAAGCCCTGGGGTCTGCCTTCGCGATCGATGCAGGCAAGCGTGGTGTTACCCTCGGCGATCAGTTCGCCTTCCCTGCGAACCTCGTATCGGTGGTCAATTCTTACGCCCGTGGTCCGCTCGACCGAGGTCACGATGGTGAGCATGTCATCGTAATAAGCGGGGCGCTTGTAACGAACTTCGATTTTGGTGAGGACGAGAAGAAATCCCTTGTCCTCCAGATCGCGGTATGTGTAGCCGGCATCGCGCAAAAGTTCGGTTCTGGCCTGTTCAAAATAGACCAGATAATTGGCGTGATGCAAAAGGCCCATCCGGTCGGTTTCGGCGTAGCGGACGCGGATATGGCATTCGCCTTTGTTGGCAGCTTTTTGGGGGAAAGGATTTTGAGTACCGGTTTGGGGAATCGGGGAATCCGCCGATTCCGATGGTGTTGTGCTCATCGGATGCGTCCCATCCTGGAGTAGGGCCAATATATCCCGACAGCCTGTCCCAGCATCAACCGGTGGGGGACCAGGCCCCAGGAGCGACCATCGGAGCTGTGGGAGCTGTTGTCTCCCATACAGAGGTAGTGGCCGGGTTGTACATAGAGCGTCTTGACAGGGAGATTTCGGAGTTCTTCCCACTTTTTGGGATAGGCGCCTTTGGCAAGGTCGGAGCCAACGGTCCAATCGTCGATGGAGACATCCGGGTCCTGGGGGTTTGTGTTTCGGACGGTGTAGTAGGTGTCCCGACTTAGTTTGATCGCGCTGACACGACCAGCCGCTCCATCGAGTCCGATCGAGGCTGGCTCGAGGTCGTTTTCGAGTGTGGGGCCGAAATGGGCGGGGGCGTCATATGCGATCCCTTCCCCGGTCACCGATTTGTTGTTGATCCAAAGATGGATGGTCTGGTCGACATTTCCGAGGCGGATCCGGGCGGATTTGGTCGCGGGGAAAGCTTTTTCGATTTTGGCGATCGAAATGGTGCCATTATCCGATTTGCGGAAAATCTCAGCCAGCCCGGTTTGGAGGTCGAGGCGGGCCTCGAAACGGTCCGGGCCACGCGAAAGCTCGAGGAGTATCGCGCCCTGGGCGCCCGAGGGTTCCACTGTTGCCTCGAGGATCAGGTCGGCAACCCAATTATTGCCCACGCCAAGGGCCCTGTTCCGGAAAATGTCGTTGTATCCCATGGTGTCGGTGATGAGTTGTTTGCGGGCCTGGCCCGTGGAGGGGTCGTTGTTTCCCCGGAGGAGGTGTTGATAGCGAAGCCATTGGGGTTTGCCCGGCTGGGTGGATTTGGCCACAAACGCGCTTTTGCCATCGGCGACGAAAACTCCGTTGGAGTCGTTCCACCGGAGCAGGTTAGGGAGATCGGCGGGGGGATGGTCGTGGTCATACACCAGCCGACTTTCAGCCAAGGCGACTTTCGGGGTTTTTCGAAGAATTTTGAATTTTCCCTTTTGGAAATCGTCAATGGATGCATTGGGATGCATGTTTTCATACTTCCAAAGATCGATTTCACGGGGATTATTTCCATCCGGGTGGGGTATTGCGCCCTCCATGTGGTAGAGGTCGCCTCCATGGATCGCCACGGTTTCTCCCGGGAGCCCCACAAGCCGCTTGATGTAGTTCATGGCGGTGTGTTCTTTTTGAGGGCCGGAAATGGGGAAGGGAGGGTTGCCATAACTGGCATCCAGGGGGTGGCTGTTTCCAGGATATTTGAAAACAACAACATCCCATCGCGCGTAGGGGATGTTCAAAAGGTCATTGAAGTATTTGGAAACGATAACACGGTCCCCTGTCGCGGGGCCCGGATCGGGGATACTTCGGTTGGTTTCCCCGGCGGAACGGCGGCCCGACCCTTCGAGTCTTGTGGATTCAAGGCAGTTGGGACATATGCCATGGTCGACCCGATAGCCCGCCTCGGGATGTTCGACCTCCTGGCTGCAATTGATGGCGTAGTTGGTGCCGCAAGCCGGGCAATCAATGTTTTTGTGGTATCCGTAAAGGGTTTCCGCCATGGAGCCCGTGGGTATGACGAAGCATTCGGCGACGAAAGACTTGAGGATAAGCACCAAAACCACGACGAAGACGATGGTTTCGACGATTTCGCGCCAGGTCTCCACCGCTCCGGCGCGGTTGTTTTTTTCCTGCGGGGGAGGCTTCCAGATATCCGACCAGGAGGAAAGCGCGACGGGCTGGTGGGACGCGGGCCCTGTCGGGGACGCGACCGGCGGATTGGTTGACAATGGTGTGGTCATTCTCCGGTCTCCAACACGGCAAGGAAGGCTTCCTGCGGGATGTCCACTTGGCCGATCTGTTTCATGCGCTTTTTGCCCTCGGCCTGTTTGGAGAGGAGCTTGCGCTTGCGGGAGATGTCGCCACCATAACACTTCGCAGTAACATTTTTGCGCATGGCGGATATGCTTTCGCGGGCGACGATACGGCTGCCAATTGCGGCCTGCAGAACGACCTCGAAGAGGTGCCTGTCGATCTCCTCGCGCATCTTTTTGATCAGTCGGCGTCCCCGGACCTCGGCGGTCGATCGATGGACGATGGTTGACAACGCGTCGACACGCTTTCCGGCGACAAGAATATCGAGGCGGACAAGATCCTCCGAGCGGAAGCCTATCACCTCGTAATCCATTGTTCCGTAGCCTTTTGTCATCGACTTGAGTTTGTCGAAAAGGTCATAAATGACCTCGGCCAGGGGCATCTCGAAGGTAACCATCGCCCGGATTGGGCTTAGATAGTCGGTTTTGATGTAGGATCCGCGCCTTTCGGTGCAGACTTTCATGATGTCGCCGATATTTTCGGACGGAACAAGGAAGTTGATGCGGATGAATGGCTCGCGAAACTCCTCGATCTGACCCGCGTCGGGGACCTTTTGCGGGTTGTCAACGACGATCACCTCGCCCTTGCGGTTGAGGATTTCGTAGGTCACATTGGGCGCCGTTTGGACCAGGTCGAGATCGCTGTCGCGCTCGATGCGCTGCTGGATGATTTCGCGGTGGAGCATTCCCAAAAAGCCGCAGCGGAAACCCCAGCCGAGTCCTTCGCTGTTCTCGGGTGCGTATGTGAAAGAACAGTCATTGAGCCGCAGCTTGGCTAGCGCGTCCCGAAGGTTTTCATAATCGTTGTTGTTGCTCGGGTAAAGCCCCGAGAAGACCATCGGTTTGGGTTCCTTGTACCCGGGGAGGGGCTCGGTCGCGGGATCGAGAGCATCGGTCACGGTGTCGCCGATTTTCACATCGTCGAGTTTTTTGATCTGGGCCATCAGGTATCCGACCTGTCCCGCGGAAAGCTCATCCACCACGGTCGGCGAAGGGCGGAATTGGCCCATCTCGATTACGACATGCTCGGTGCCCTGGCCCATCAGCTTGATGCGCTGGCCTTTTTTGATGCGACCCTCTTTCACGCGGATGTAGATTACCACACCCTTGAAGGAGTCGAAATGGCTGTTGTACACAAGGGCGCGAACCTTGTCGTCGGGGCTGCCCGTTGGAGGGGGAATCCGTTCGATCAGTTCGACGATCAGTTCCTCCACCCCTGCGCCTGTTTTGCCGCTGGCACCGAGGACTTCCTCCGGCTTGATGCCAAGCACCTGCTCCATTTCCGACTTCACATCATCCGGGCGGGAGATCTCCATGTCGATCTTGTTGAGGACCGGAACGATGGTCAGATCATTTTCGAGCGCGAGGTAGGCGTTGGCGACAGTCTGGGCCTGTACGCCCTGGGTGGAATCGACCAGGAGAACGGCGCCTTCGCAGGCGGCGAGGGAGCGGCTGACCTCGTAGGTGAAGTCGACATGCCCGGGGGTGTCGATCAGGTTTAGCTCGTAGGTTTGTCCCTGGTGTTCGTAATAAACCGTGACGGGGTGCATCCGGATGGTGATGCCCCGCTCCCGTTCAAGATCCATTCCATCAAGAAGCTGCGCGCGGAAATCGCGCTGGGAAATGGCCCCTGTTTTCAGGAGGAATTGGTCCGCCAGCGTGCTTTTGCCATGATCTATGTGGGCAATGATGGAGAAATTCCGGATCAGATCTTTCTTGGACATGAAGCGCTCGCCCGCCTTGTTCGAAGCCACGCGCGGATCGAAGGCACGCGCGGTTTGAAAACACACGGGCCAAAATTCCGCACGGATCGGCCCGATTCCCCATCAGGGCCAACCAATTCGTCTCCTCTATCCTATCATTTTCTTGGGGGCAAGTGGTGGCCTTTGCCCCGTTCCCCGCCGAAAAGGCCAATCAAATATGGAGTAAGCCATGAATCCTTGCCTCAAAATGACTTGTGTCGCCCTTATGGCGTTTGTTACTTCCCAGATAGTAGCCGAGGACAAGACCATGAAACAGATCCACGACCTGACCATGAAGTCGATTCAGGGGAAAGATGTTCCCCTGAAATCCTACAAGGGCAAAGTGATATTGGTTGTCAATGTGGCATCTGCTTGCGGATATACTCCGCAATATAAAGGGCTCCAGGCTCTCCATGACAAATATGCCTCCAAGGGCTTGGTAGTCCTTGGCGTTCCCTCCAATGAATTTGGCGCACAGGAGCCCGGTTCCGACGAGGAGATCACCGAATTTTGCAAGAAAAATTATGGCGTGACTTTTGATCTGATGGCCAAAACCAAGGTAAACGGCTCGGATGCCTGTTCGCTTTACCAGCTGTCTCTTATACACATCTGACGCTGCCG
>CAWUOD010000104.1:0-8295 GCA_963923115.1 uncultured Singulisphaera sp. | reverse complement strand
CACAAGGAGTATCGTCGGCAGCGTCAGATGTGTATAAGAGACAGGTTTTATACTCCCAAGCAGATCCTCGAAATGACCATCGCGGTTGGCGGGTACAACTCGATGAATCGTTGGACGGATGGACTCAACATTCCCGCCGAGGAAAACGGCAACTTCTTCAAAAAAGAAGGAGGCGAGGACCTTTCCCGGTTTGATACCCCAACTTCGGCGAAATATGCCGAGGCAAAGTCGGTGGTCGCTCCCCTGGCCAAGGCCAATGGCGCGCCTCTTGATCGTCCCAAGCGCGATAGTGTGGAAGACATCAAAAAAGCGATTCAGGCAGCTGCCTCCCGCCAACCAACACTCCCCCTTGCGGGTTCCGCTCCCGACACCTGGAAAGCGACAGCCAATCCCGCATGGGTGAAACTGTTGGCCACTTTCACCAAATCGGGCAAAGCCCGTTACGATGGCGTGATGGCTTGCCAGAACAAGGGAAATCTGTCCCCAAGGCTTCGGGCTGCGATCGCCTGGGTCGCGGCGCGGGAAGACCGGGCCTTGTACGCGCTCGATGCCGCGGCGAAGCGGCTTAAGGAATTGGGCCTCTCCGAAGACGAGATCTATGACCTCGATGGCGCCGCGACCGCGCTGGAACCAGGCGACCGCAAGGCGCTTGCCCTGGTCAAAAAGTTGTCCATTTCACCAGCTGTTGTCGCGGATAGCGATGTCGAAAGTCTTCGAAGCGCGATGGGTGGCCCATTCAGCGACAAACAAGTTGCCGAAATTGTTCACCATGTGTGCAACGCTTCGTTTTTCAATCGCTTGACCGAGGCGGCCAATCTTCCCGCGGGTCAATAGCCCTTCGGCCGGGCGGGTGATGGTGTAAAAAAACAAAGGCTTGTCCGGAGTGTTTTTCCGGACAAGCCTTTCGCGTTGAATATCGCGTAAACGAGGGGTTTTAGACCCTGGCGGATCTGGATTCGCGGATGGGTGAAAGGGACTTGGGTCCTTTCCATTCGACTCGTTTGGAGATTTCCGAAGCGGTCAATTTGAAGATCACCCGGCGGCAATGCTCGTTCCAGGGAATGACGCCCGCTTCCTCAAAAGCAAAACCATTTTCCTGAAAGCTCCGGTGAAGGTTGGCTTCGTTCAGGTGGATCATCGAAATCGATCCGACATAATCTTTCACATCGGGCGAAACGAACGCGTCGACAAGAATGAAGCCCGAACCCGCCATGACCCGGCGGAGCTCACCCAGCATCGCGTGGATGTCCTTTGGGTACATGTGGGTGAACACGCTGCCCAGGTAGATCGCATCGAAGAGGATCCCTTTCAGCGGGAGCCCGGTCATCGTGTTGGTGACAAAATGGAAATTGGGAAGGCGAAATTTCTTTTTGCAGAACGCGATCGCTTCGGCGCCAAGATCGGTTCCGTAGTAGGCACCCTCGGGGCTGAGAATTTTTGTGAGTGGCTCGGCAAGTTGACCGGTGCCGCAACCCACATCGAGAACCTTGGCGTTGGGTTTCATGCCGAAATCGAGGAGCTGTTTCGCCTTGCCCCGGCCCAGCTCTTCGTAGGCTTCACGGGTTGCGGGCCCCACAACTGTCCAATAGTCTTTTTCCAGATCGACTTTTGCGTAAATGTCCACATAGTCGAAATCCGCGGAAGCGTTCGCCGCGTTTTGTCCCCTGACTTCGCGCAGGACCCGGGGGAGCGGACCGGTGGCCCCAAGCGATTTTCCCGCCTCATCGCGCAAATCGACCTCGATCGCGACATCGTACACGCCATTAAGACCCACAGGCGCTGTCACGGGTATCAGCGAGCTTTTGCCCTGTCCCGGCTTTTTCCAGGAACCGACGACGAAATCGCCCATCGCGACACCGGTATTTTGGTCATCGTTTTTTTGCAGGATCACCCATCGCAAAACGACCGAACCCGATTGGGGACCAATGGTGGATTCATCCGGACTAGAAACTCTCAGGATCATCCCGAAGGTGCTTGACACACGAAGGTTTTTCTCACACTCAAGAATTTCCAGTCGGCAGGTGCCGTTGCCGTCGGTTCCGAATGTCCCTGAGGCAAGGGGTTTGCCCATACTTTTGAAAATGGGTAGCCGCCACTTCAACAGGGTGGCCCATAGTTTTGCTTTTTGACGAATTTTGCGGGCCGCCGAACCGATTTTGGAAAGTGTTAATGCCATGGTGTTAGAACTCCCAAAAAGTGCATCCTTGCGCAAAATCATCATATTTATCGCTGGTTGTAACACATTTGCAGCTTTCGAATCCATTCCAAACTTTTTCGCCCAAACCTGGCTGGCCCGACCTCCCGGATCGGGCCAAAAAAAAGCGCCTTCCTGGACATATCCGGGAAGACGCTCGTGTTTTGGAGAGTTGTCCCCACCAGATCCGAATCAGGACGGCTGGAGGGGGGAAACGGAGGAAAACCGGGTTCTAGGCTGGGGGCCGCCCATCGCCGCCGGAGCCTTCGATCGGAGGCCTGCCGCCGGGGGCTCCCGGACGACCTTCACCACGACCGCCTGGACCACCCGGACCGCCGGGGCCTTCGAAGCCCGGACGACCTCCCGGGCCAAAACCTCCGGGGCCACCAGGACCTCCGGGACCAAAACCACCCGGACCTCCGGGGCCGCGCTCACGCATTTCTTTTAGTTGGTTTCGTTGCTCTTCGGTAAGGAGTTTGTCGAGCTTTTCGTTGGTTTCTTTTTGGAGGGATTCGAGTTGTTTCTTTTGGGCCTCATCCAGGCGGAGCATTTCCACCAAAAACGGGGGCAAAAGCTGTCCTGGGGCGCCCATCGGGCGCATGCCACCGCCGGGACCGCCAGGTCCACCGAATCCACCCCGGCCACCCCGTTCCATTCCGCGGCCGCCTTCCCGTCCACCTTCCCGGCCACCCTCGCGTCCACCTTCCCGGCCGCCCCGCCCACCTTGGGGTCCGGCCAAAGCGGCCTCCTGGGCTTTGAGGGCGTTCAATTCCTCACGGGAAACCACGCCATCCTTGTTGGTGTCGGCCCGATCAAAGGCCCGGCGAAGGGCTTCGGGAACTTTATCCCGGACGATGTTTCCGTCTTTGTCTTTTTCCAGCGCTCCCAAACGGGCCGAAGCTGTTTGGCCTCCCTGATTTGCATTGGCGGGCCCGCCCGGTCCGCGACCCTGGTTGCCACGACCCTGGTTACCGCGTTCCTCGCCCCCCTGGGGAGGCTGGGCAACGACAAACGAGGCCGAAAGGAACGCCAAAGCCACCCATGAAGATCGCACATATCGAAACATCAGAATCTCCCTGATTATCTGTTGGCAAGGGCCATCGGCACCACCACGCTCCGGCCATTCCGGTTTACGAGGACACGCACCGTGTCTCCCACCAAATATTCCCGTTCCACGAAACCGACAAACTCCGACGCGCTGAGCTTGAGGGTTTTTCCCTCTATCCCCAGCACAATATCCCTGGGCTCGAAACCCAGATCCTTGAGCCTTTGCGAAACCGTGTCCGCAAGGCGGTAAGCCATGGCGCTGGATGCAAAACCAAGCGCTTTTTTCTCCTCGCTTGTCAGGTCCTTGCCTGGCAGGGAAAATCGCGGAATCATGCGGCGCATGGAAGTCCGCCATGTCAGGTCGGTTTTGCGCCAACCCTCCGCCAGTTCAAGCGTCCCGGTTTGATCCTTGCCGGATCGACGATATACGATCGGTAGGGTTCCGGAAACCGGGGCCCGATCGAGGGCGGTCTGGGCATCGGCAAAACTGTGGATCGGAATGGCTCCCATCTGACGAATCCGGTCGCCGGGCAATAGCCCCGCCTTTTCCGCCGGAGAGTTGGCGATGACCCGCTCCACCGTGTTGGGCTTGTCCACAAAAAGACGAAATCCGACATTTTCCGGCAACGGATAGCGCCATACCTGATCCCGGTCCCAATCTCCCTGGGCGACAAGTTGGCGGTTGAGTTGTTCCTTGATGTCGTGACAGTGCATACATCGGCCGCCACCCATCTGGTTCCCTTCGCGGATGAATTTTGGCCCGCCCGTCGTTCGGGGAGCGACGCGGTTTTTCTCTGTCTTGTGGGTTTGGAGCACCGAAAGCATCGTTTGCCTCAGCCCTTCCAGCGATTGGCGATTGTCCGCGTTTTCCGCGTCCCGACCACCATACCGCGCATAGATCCTTTCGTTGGAATCCATGAAAAACACCGCGAATGTCAGGTCATAGTCGAACTCAAACAGGTTGAGATCGAATGTGTCGATACGGGGCAACCGCACCCGCACAAACTGCGAGGCTTCATTCTTGATCTTCTCGAGACGGACAACCTGCCCGTCATATTCATGGCAGTCCGTTCAAGGCACGCAACGGATAACCACCATAAGCGGCAGACCACTCTTCTTGGCGAGAGCCTTCGCTTCCTGATAGTTTGCGTGCCAGCCGTATTGGGATGAGTCGTCCATTTCGCGACCGCGCCCCCGTTGCGCCAAAACAACGGATCCGGCCACCACATTCCAAAGGATTAGCCCGGTCAACAGACCCTTGAGGGCATTCAACCCCGCACGCTCCAAAACACCACGCTCCAAAACATCACGCTTCATGGGGCGCTCTCCACAATTCGCCAAGGGCTTGCCAATCTCCCTATTTCACCAGTTACGGATGTGAGGGACAAACCGCCGGTTGAACTTCCGGTTTATTATCGTTTTTCCCAAACCTTGTGAAAACGGGATCTTGCATTGCGTTTTTGTCATGATTCTTTCGGCCGGGAAAACCGTGCCGTATCGTGTCACCCCTTACCCGCCTCCCCGGAAGTGGGGAAAATCCCCAAGTCGTTTGGTCTTGTTTTCCGGCCACAAACATCGCTATACCCCGGCCAATCTCAGGGGTGTTCCCGGCCATGGTTCAACGAATTGCGCACCAGACTTCCGATTTTCGAGCGTTGGCACGCCTCGGGTGCGCCCTTGGTTTGACCGCTGCCATGCTTTTTACGGGTTGCCAAACCCCGCAAATGCGCAATTTGCGGAAAATGGGGGTTCTGCCCGAGGATATTTCCGATCGCATCGCGCGCGAGCAGGGCGGGCCCATCGGCTCGACGGGCCATACTCCACCCGAGCAAACCACTCCCCCGGATACCAAATCCAAAGGGATCTTTTCCCGGGGAGCGGAGCCTGACGGACCGTCCGCGGTGGTCGATCCGGGGGTCGGTCCGATTCCTTCGGTTGGCCAGGGAACCGATTCCTCCGCGTCAAAGCCAATCACAACGGGCCTCACCAAAACCAATCTTCTCGATATTCCCACGCTTGCCGAACGCGCCAACCACCTGGGCCGCAAACATGATGGTGGGCGGGTTGTGGCGACAGTCAACGGCACCGCCATCCTCGAGGAGGAACTCCGTTTGGCCCAGGTCCAATCGGGTGCGGATGATGCGCTAAATCCCAACAAGCGTCGCCAGGCCCTGAACACCCTCATCGACCGGGAAGTGGCCATCCTCGACGCCGAGGCCAAATTGGGCAAAAGCCCACAGGGGAAGAAATTCCTCGAAAAGATGTATGAATATGGCGGCAAGGAATTCAACCGCTACACCCGGATCATCAAGGAAAAGAACAAGTTTGAGACCGAAGATGACCTCAAAGCCATGTTCAAACAGTCCGGGGTCTCCTACGAGTTGATGAGGCGCCAAACCGAGCGGAATTTCGTCTCGTTGCAATATCTCCAACAGCGGGTGATGCCCGCCATGGACCGTATAGGCCATCGCGACCTGCGTGAATATTACGACGGTCATCCGGAGCTTTTCAAAATTCAGGATTCCGTCAATTGGCGACACATCTTCATCGCGAAGGTGAAGTACAAAACTCCCGGGGAGGCCCGCAAGCAAGCGGAAGAAATCGTCGGGCGAATCAAGTCGGGCGAAGACTTTGTGACCCTCAGCCGCAAATACTGCCACGGCGATAGCGCCCTTCGGGATGGAGATGGATTGGGTCACAACCCGGGCGAAATCCGCCCAGTCGAGGCCGAACCCATTCTCTTCTCCATGAAGGAGGGCGAAGTCGCCGAGGTTTTGGAGCTTCCCGCCGGATTTCACATTATGCAACTGACAAAAAGACAGCATGCGGGAATGAAACCGTTCAACGAAGTGGCCCAAAAGGAAATTCGGGACAAATTGCGCAATGAGGTGGCCACCCTTGAGATCAAGCGTCTATTGGCGGAAATGAAGCGCAACGCCGTCATCGAGATCATGCCCGATTCCTAGGATCCCTCCCCACTTCCGAAATCATGATCGCCCCATGGCGATTCATAAGAGGGGGACGATGGTTTTGTTGCGATTTTCAGGGCGGATAGTGTAGGCGGCAAATCGGTTTCAGATCATTGTCCCGAACCCGGTTTCCATGCGGCCAACCGATATTTATCCAACTCCAACCTCGCGTTTCTCGCCTCGACATCGACCAACAACAGGTCCTGGCCCCTGATTTGTGTTTGCCATCGACCATCCATGCTACGGCTTTTGAGCGTATGGGAGATCTCCTTCAGGTGATCGAGTCCCGGTTCGGAGATCTCATTGCCATTGGTTCGGTCCCAGATTTTGACCACCCCCCGTTCGTCCCGGCTGACCAGATATTTTTCATCCGGGCTGAAGCCCGATTCGGTGATGTTTCCATCATGACCCTTGAAGGCCTGCTGTTCCCCCCGATGGGACCCGTCCCACAGGACCAGCTTGCCATCATCCCCAACGCTGGCGATGATTTTTCCGCTGGAATTGTATTTGGCGGAGCGCACGGAGGCTGTGTGGTGGGCCAGGGTCAGGATTTCGGCCCCTGTGACGGCGTCCCACAGCTTGAGGCTGTTATCGAAGCTGGAGCTGAGTATCCGTTTGCCGTCGGGACTATAGCTGACACGAGTGATCCCATCGTTGTGCCCCTTGAGGGTTTTAAGTATCTTTCCGCTATCCATATCCCAGATGCGGATGGTTTTGTTGGTGTCGCCCGTGACAATCCGCTTGCTGTCGGGGCTGAACCCCACGCATCGGACGTTATGGGTGTGTTGGTTCAGGTCCACCCGCAGGGAAAAGTCCCGCGTGTTCCAGATTTTCACGGTTTTGTCGCTTGAGGCGCTGGCGAACCAATTTCCGTCGACGCTGACATTCACCCCAAGGACGGGGGCTTTGTGGTCGCCAAGGGAGTTGAGCTGCTTGCCTGTTTCGGCATCCCAGATTCTCACGGTTTTGTCGTCGCTGCCGCTGATGATGAGCTTTCCATCGGGTGTGTGGCAACACGACTGGACGGTGGCCTGATGGCCCCGGAGTGTATGAATCAGTTCTCTGGTGCTGGTATCCCAGATGTACAAGGCGCTGTCGGCGCCACCGGCGACGATTCGATCGCCTTTTGGGTTGAAATCGGTCGCGCAAATATGATTCGTGGAATTTGGCTTGTTTGGCTTGGGGAGAATGTGGCTTGTTTTTCCCGACCAGATTTTCACGAATCCATCGTCCATCGCCGCGGCCATCAACCTGCCATCCCTCGAAAAACTGACATCACGCGCTTTTTTGGCGCCGACATCGAGGGTCATATTGTTTTGATCCGTCAGATAATCCCAGATGCGAACGGTTTTGTCCCAACTGGCGCTTGCGAGCTTTCCGCCATCGGGACTGAAAACAACTCCGCGCAGCACATCGCCGTGGCCTTTGAGAACCCGGGCCAACTCACCGTTTTGCGTGTTCCAAATCCGTATGGTGTGGTCATCGCTGCCACTGGCGAGCCACTTTCCATCGGGGCTGATGGCGACGGATGTGACCGTGTCGGTGTGGCCCTCGAAAACATGGATCATTTTGCCACCTTTCGCATCCCACAAGCGCACCTTACCCTCATCGCCGCCAGCGGCGAATTGTTTCCCATCCCTGCTGAAGCAGACACATTTGGTCGCGTCGCGACCGCCCATGATCAAATTGAACAAAATGGATTTTGTTTCCGTGTTCCAGACAACAACGGTGTTCTTGTCCAATCCCGCGACAAGCATCTTTCCGTCGGGGGAAAAGGAAATATTATTTATATGATCTGTTTTGTACGCGAATGTTTTCAGATGTGCGCCTGTCTCCGTGTCCCAGAAATCGATCAGGCCCGATTGCATCATCCCGGACGCGACGATCCTTCCCGTCGGGTCAAGGGAGATCGAATTCCTGAAAAAGAAGGGATACACATGATCTGAGGCCTTAATGACCTCTTTTTTCAGGTTCCAGGTCCTCGCATCGTAGATGTTGATCATTCCATCCGTGCTTGCCCCCGCGAGCGCCGATCCATCACCGCTAAAAGAAAGGCTTCGAACAAAACCACTATTCCTCCCGAGG
>CAWUOD010000103.1:0-8296 GCA_963923115.1 uncultured Singulisphaera sp. | reverse complement strand
CTTCCTCGGCAATCTCTATCCATTTTGGCGGGCAATCGCAACTGATCGTCTATGGGGAGTGGGATATGGCAGAGAGGGGCCCATTTGGAAAGTTCGATTGTTATTAACTCTTTGCCTTTCGACGAAATTCCGCGCTCCTCATTTCAATTCCGTATCAAATCGGCCCCGGACTTTTGCACATTCTTACAGTCCGAAAGTTGGGAGCGTCTTCTATTTGTTTCGGCGGGCAAAGAGGAATTGCCACTGAAGCCAGAGTAAAATCAGTCCTCCCGCTCCGATGGCGATACCCAGCCCCACCGCCTTGAGATAGGCCTCCATGGGAAATTCCCCGACGGGGGCGGATTTATTTTCGGAAGAGGGAGAGGCCGCCTGTGCCCCCGGTTCATCCAGTTTCGCGACTTCGCGGGAGAGCGCTGCGCGGTGTTTGAAAAGGGGATCGACGCCACTCATCTGTCGGGCTTCGACCAGTTCAGTCATGATTTTGAACGCGGAGGCGGAGTCGCCTTTGGCATTAAGAACCTCGCCAAAGGCCCAATAAAGGCGCGAATCTGCTGGCAACCAAAGGATAAGCTGGACCACCAGGCTTTCCGCCTCGGGATCGAGTCGGTCCCAGGCTGCTTTGGGCGGCTTGCCCGGTTTGAAATTATCCCGGGCCTCAAGAGTGTCCAATCCCAAAACCGAATCGAGCTTTACCGGAACCGGTGCGCCTCCGGCAGCAAGGTTTTCACGGTGTCTTGCCCGCCAAAGGACAAGCAGCGCCGCCTCGGCCCGGCGAAAGTGGCGCCACTTCGGATATTTCCAGTCTTTGATGGTTTCCGGCCATCGTTCGAGCACATCTTCCTGAGTGGAGATGGCCCGGGGCAACAAGGCGGGATCTTGCGCCTGGGCCATGGCCAGGTGCGAAAGCAGGAGGACCGAATCGGCATCGTCGCCTGTGATCCGTTTTTTGCCGAGGTATTCGATGACCTTGGAACCATGGCCGGTTCGCAGCCAACACCCGGTCAGCTCGAGCATTTCGGCCGGGGTTTTGAGTGTGTCCAGTTTGGCTTCGATTTCGGCCGTCCGGTTGAGGATCTGTTCTCTCAGGCTCCCCTTTTCGGGGACACCCAGGGCCGGATCCCTGCCCGCCAAAAGGGAACGATACTCTCCCACCGAAAGGCGGATTTGGGAAAAACCCGAAGGGGCGGGGAAGGGATTGGGATCGCTGGGGAGGTAGATCCCCGCCCGGGTGGATTGTCCCCCGGCAAGGACCCCGATCAGGGCCACAATCGAACCGGACAGGAGACGGCCTGTCGGGACAATTTGTGGCCCATTTCGCAAAGCCTTTTGCGCGATTCCCATTGTCTTCCCCGGGGGGGTCATTGGGCCGCCTCGTGCTTGACGGTGACATTGGTGCTGATTCCGCCCCGGGGGGTGAAGGCGCCAATGATCTCGACCTTTCGGGGCGCCACCACGGCGACAAAATCGTCCAGCAAACGGTTGGTTACGGCTTCATAAAACGATCCGACATTGCGGAACCGCTGGAGATAGAGCTTGAGCGACTTGAGTTCGATGCACACATCTCCCGGGATATACCGGAAGGTGATGGTGCCAAAGTCGGGGTGACCCGTTTTGGGGCAAAGGCTGGTGAATTCGGGACAGATGATCTCGATGGTGAAATCCCGACCCGTGCGGGGGTTGGGGAAAGTTTCGAGTTGGCTCTGGTCGGGTGCTTCAAATTCGGACACGGTCAACAATCTCCATGGAAAAAAATGTTCTTACTCATTCAGTCTAGGCGGGCTTAGGGTACTTTTGGCTCGCGCGTCGTCCATTCCCGCATTTGGGCTTCGCGGGGGTGTGGTCGTCCATCAGGGAAGGCTCCCATGGCCGCAAAAGGCCATGGCTCCACATAGCCTCCGTTTTTGGTCGTGGGAGCCGTATCCCGGCAATATCCATCCACCCGCAGGAAATAGCCCCGGGTGTGACCGCTTGGAACAGGCCCGCCTGGCTCAAAGACAAAGGTAACTTCGTCTCCGGGACCCCCAATCATGAGAAGGTCATCCTGCGCGGAGAGGAGCTCGTCCACTCTTCCGAGACGGGTGAATTTCCCCTTCCAGAGGGAGGCCATTCCCGGGCGCTCGATTTTAAGCGGGTCATAGGAAACCACCCCATCCTTGCCGGGCACTTCCCGGAAGAGTCCGGGTTGCCCCAGGGTGGCGGATTGAAGTTTGAGCGGTTGAATCGCGGCTTTTTCCCCGGATCGGGCAAGCCTGCCCAACTGGATCCGGTCGATACCGACCCGGAGGTTGGTGCGGATGCGCATGGGGCCTTCAAGGGCGGTGCCAAGCGAGGTCACCTCAACGGTCATCCGTTTGGGCAAACCAGCGGGGATGCCGATTTCCATGGCCGATTTCCATCCCCCTTTGCCGTCGGGGATTTCGATCGCGGGGATGATCGGATCAATTCCCGCCTGGCCCGAAGCAAAAAACGATTCGGGGTAAGCGTAATCGGTCCAGGCGTCCAGGATCAGGAAAAAGCGGTCGCCTTTATCCAGTTTGGCAGAGTTGATTCCGGGGGCTTTGAAAGAGAATTCCCATCCATGTTCTGCGGCAAAGCCCAGCCAGCTTCGCAAGGGGTAATCCCGGGGATAAGCCCCATCTGCATGGGACAATTCCGCAAGGCAGTCCCGACCGTCCAGCTTGCGTGCTTTTTGGAGGGGGTAGACCTCGGGGAAAATCAACAGGTTTCCCGTCGGATGGGCCCCCGAAAAGACATAGCGCTCATCGGGGGCAGCTTCCCAACCCTTGGGCAGGTCGACCGCTTCGACACGCACCCTGTCGAGGTACATCACCTCGTCCATGGGTTCGGAGAGGCTGAACCGGACCGGGGCGTTGGCCACCGCCGGACCCGTGGGGATAACCCAAAGCGATTCCGTGGGTCGGGGAGCGTGGATGGAGCCATCGGCTCCCTGTTCCCCCAGGGCACCCCCCCCAAGCAGATCGGTGATCATCCGTTTGCCCGCGGGGGTCTCCCACATCAGGACCGGGCAGGAGGTGGCTTTTCGGTTGGTTTCGGCTATTTTGTGGACTTCGCCTGTCGATAGATTTTTTTCCGCCTGGACGACGCGGTCGGGCCAACGGATGCGCAGCGCATCCGCGTTCAGGGCCCGGCCCAAGCCGATTTCCACGGGAAGGCTGGAATGGGAGGGCCCCGCGCTTAGGGTCGCCAGGTCGACGGTTCCGCGCAGGGTTCCCGCGAGCGCCTGGATTCTTGAGCCAATTGCATCGGAGTTGGTCCGAAGCGTGTCCCCCTTGTCTCGTTTGCCGGTTAGGAGAACCCGCAAGCCCTGGTTGCCATTTCCCTTGTTGGTTCGGATTTCGATCCCCTTTTCGGGGTGCCAAAGCCAAATATCAAGCTTGCCTTCGCCAGTGGCATCCGCGACGGCCAATGAAATGATTCCATTGGGCCAATTTCCACTATTGTTCAGGGTGTTTGGATCAAAAACGATACGCCCCTGGGAATTGCGTTCGATACCTGGTTTGCCTCCGGAGGTAAGTCCAAGCAGGTCCGTTGTCCCGTTGCGATCCAGGTCGATGGCAATGGCCTGGGTGAGGGCGGGACCTTGGGACTGAAGTTCCTCCAGGACGGCTTTGCCGGGGGTGCTTTGGGGCCCGACCAGAAAAACCTGTGGCTTGTGGTCGGGACCAGCAAGAACAAAGTCCACAATGCCATCATTGTTGATATCTGCGGTAAGACCCGAAGTTGGGTGAAAACCCTCGGTTCCAAGTTCCCTTGGGCCCGAGAAACGAAGCAACCGGTCATTAAATATGATTCTTGGGTTGAAACCCTGTGAAAAGACAATCAGGTCGAGATCGTCATCGTTGTCGACATCCGCAAGGATAAGGTGCATGGCGCCCGAAACCTTGGGAAGCATCGTTTCGGCGCCCTCTTTCCAGGCCCAATTGAGAGGCGGAAGGGGTTTGTCTGGCGGGGTTGGGGGTGCTTCGCCCACATTGAGGAAGCCCCTAAGGATTCCCCCCGAACCTTTTCCATCAAGTGTTTGCAATGCCTGCGACAGATCGGCGCCCAGTGATGCCGCCACCAGATCGAGGTCGCCATCCTGATCCAGGTCGAGCGCGCGAATCCCGAGAGTTGGCATTTTGAATGAGGGGAGATCGGGGGTTTGATCGACAAATTTGCCTTTCCCAAGATTGCGGAGGGTTCGCACACCACCCGGGCCAGACACGATCAGGTCCGGAATGCCATCATTGTCGAGGTCCGACGCGGATGCGTTCCAGGAGACCCAACCTTTAGGGAGGGGTAGTTCCCCCAAAGTCCATTTTCCCGGTCCATCGAGGGTTAAAAAAAGATCGCTGATGGTGTCGTTTTTGAGGACGGCACCACCCAGAAAAACCGCTGGCCGTCCGGTCTGGGTGAAATCGGCCAGGCACATACAGCCCCCCAGTTTGTCCCGGACCTTTCGCAAAAGTTGGGTTTGCAGGGAGTTTGGCCAAGCGGATTCGCCTGCCCAACGGACTCCTTCCCCCAGGGCGGTTGGGCCCGGTTGTCCCTCAAGAAATTCGGGCATCGCGGCGACATGGCCATCCCTGGGGGGCTTATAGGATCCGGAAACGGAAGCGTAGGGGCCCATTTGGGTATAAACGATATCCTGGGTTCGTTCCCAATCGGCCTGTTTGAGTCGCTCGTGATCCTCAAGGAGTTTTTTTCGTTCCGCGGGATCTTCCATAAGCGGATGGAGGGCGAGCGCATAACGGGCCGCATTGAGGTATGGATCGAGTTCAAGTGCCGTTTTCAGGGCCTGGTAGGCTTTGGGGGAATCGACTCCATCGGGATGGACCTTGGCATACCATGACCAGGTGTAGGCGTCTTTGGGATCCTTTTGGAGAACCCAACCCAATTCGCGGGCCGCGTCTTCCGTGCGGTTTTGGTGAAAGGCAATGAGGCCAAGGCAATAGTGTGCGCTGATGTTGTCCGGTTCCGAAGCCAAAACCACCTCAAAATTTTTGATAGCCTCGGCAAGGCTGGCATCGGTTGCCTGGTTGAGTTGCGCGATTCCCAGATTCACCCGGATTTCTGTGTTTTTGGGCTCAAGAATCAGTGCTTCGGAGAATCGTTTGGCGGCGTCGTTGTATTCAAAACGCTCCATGTCCGCGACGCCGATGTTGCGGAGGTGGTTGACGGTTTCGGGATCAGGGCGGGATAGCCAAAAATAGATTCCCACCGCCCCAATCAGCACCAACCCCAAGGCGATTATCATCCCATTGGGGCTTTTTTTGGGGTTCTCCGGCATGGGGCAACTCCGAACCAAGTTTTTTCGTTGGATTTCCCTTCTATACTACGGAAAACGCCTTCCATTCCCCCACTCACAGAATGAACAGGTTTCCCGATGATCACAACCGGTTTTGTTTTGCTTTGGGCGGGCCTTGGCATTGGCCAATCCACCACCAAACCAACATCGCCTCTGTCCCCGGAAAAAGCAGCCAAAACAGCCGCTTATGTTTTGGGATTGCATGCAGAAGGGGGGGGCTATGCACCCCAAAAAGGGTCTTCCCCCACACTTAGGGCCACCCTTTCTGCCCGTCGCAGCCTGAAATTGTTGGGAGCGAAGGCGCCCAGTCCGGAAAAAGATGTGGTTTTTGTGGCCTCTTGTGTGGATGGGGAAGGCGGCTTTGCCGACCGGCCCGGCATGGCCTCTTCCACAGCGATCGTCTCGTCGGGGCTTTTGGTTGCGACCGATTTGGGAATGCACACCATGCCCGAATACAACCAACTGATCGAGACAAACAAAAAACTTCTGCTCAATAACGCCAAAACTTTCGAGGAAGTCCGCATGGGTGCGGCGGTTTTCGAGGCCCTGGGAATCCAGTCACCCAAACGCAATGAATGGGTTCGAACCATCCGGGCGGCCCATGGGGATGTTGGTGGCTATGGTCCCCCCAACTCGAGACTTAGGGATACGGGGGGCGCCGTCGCCGCGCTTTTGCGCCTCAAAGAGCCCTTGGCCAAAAAGGAAAAAGAATATCTCCAGGAATATCTTCAAAACGGGCAGGGAAGAGAGGGCGGGTTTGGAATGACGGATACCGCTCCCCCGGATCTGGATTGTTCCTACCGGATTGGTCGGGCGCTTTGGATGTTGGGAAGTTCCCCGGACGCGACCAAAATGCGGGCGTTTCTCGCGACCTGCCGAACGGCTTCCGGCGCGTACGCGCCCCATCCTGGCGAGGAGCCCACCCTTGTCGATACTTACCGGGCCCTGATCATTGCCTCGTGGCTAAAGGGTGGCACGAGATAATGGGGATTGCCCTTGTAGCTTTGGGATCGAATTTGGGGGATCGCTCCCGCCAGCTTGACCAGGCTGTCGGGATTTTATGCGAGCGGTATCCTGTCCGCCTGCTTCAGCACTCCGGCTGGATTGAAACCGATCCCGTTGGTGGCCCTCCCGGGCAGTCACCCTACCTTAACGGGGTTGCCGAATTCCAAACCGATCTCGAACCCCGCGAACTTTTGTCGGCGCTTTTGTCGGTGGAAGAGTCCTTGGGCCGTTTGCGCAGCGTCCCGAACGCGCCTCGTACCGTCGATCTCGACTTGTTGCTTTATGACGACCTCATTCTTGACGAGCCGGGACTCAGGCTTCCCCATCCCCGACTGACCGAGAGATTTTTTGTTCTCATTCCGCTTGAGCGGATTGCCGCGGGGGTTGTTGTGCCCGGCACGGGGCTTTCGATCGCCTCGCATCTGGCAAAACTGACCGGGCTCAAGGCGTATGGTCCCGACGCCCAAAGGCCAATTCGTGGCAAGACGGTTGTGATCACGGGGGCCAGCGCGGGGATAGGTCGGGCAGGGGCGCTTGAACTGGCCTCGGCGGGTGCCGATCTGGTTTTGCACGGGAGAAATCCCGGGCGGCTCGAAGCGGTCGCCCATCTTTGTCGGCGCCGGGGGGCAAAGGTTCAGACACTTGTTGCGGATCTTGATTCGGAAGGATCCCAAGTCCTGTGGGACAAATTCCAGAAGCTGGAAATTGTTCCGGAAGGGTGGATCAACAACGCCGGGGCGGACATTCTCACGGGGTCGGGGATCGAACTTTCCTTTGGGCAAAAATTCGAGTCGCTATGGCGGGTGGATGTCCGATCGACCCTGGAACTTTCGCGTCTCGCGGGGAAGCTGATGGCGGACAAAAAAGGTGGGGTTTTAATCAATCTGGGTTGGGACCAGGCGGAAACGGGAATGGAAGGGGATAGCGGAACACTTTTTGGCACAATCAAGGGTGCCGTCGTCACGATGACCCGCGCCTTGGCGGTCGATTTGGCGCCCCATGTTCGGGTTCATTGTGTTTCGCCTGGATGGATCAGGACCGCCTGGGGTGAACAGGCACCCAAAATTTGGCAGGAAAGGGTGCTTCGGGAAACGCCTCTTGCCTGTTGGGGGGAACCCGGGGATGTCGCGCGGGCATTTGTTTGGCTGATGTCCCCCGCAGCCAAATACCTTTCCGGGCAAACGATCCGGGTGAATGGTGGGGCCGTGCGGGCCTGATGATCGACAGGTTGGGGAGCAGCGTCCCGAACCCAAGGATATGCCTTGAGCCGAAAGAGCAAGAATCCGAGCCCGGCCGATACATCAGGGGATCCAATCCCCGGGCAAAAATCGGATAAAATAAATCTTGATAATGTCAAAAAAAGCCCCCCTGCCCGGACCAGCCGCCCGGACGAATCGCCGGGCGCCCCCGGAGAGGCGGAAAACACGCGCCCCCGAGCCGTGAAAGCTGCCGCCACGGCGCCCCAAACAGGCGATTCAAAAGAAGGTCCCGAAATGGGCCCGGATTTCGTCCCGATCCCCTCGCCATCCCCAAGGTTGATTCCCCCCGCATCTCTTGATCTTGTGCCTGAATTGCTTGCCCGAAGACCGGATATGAAATCCGTGTTGAACGCGCTGGCACAGGGGAAAGCGGCCACGGTCGATGGTGCCTACGGGTCGTCCGCCTCACTTGTGATAGCCACTTTGGACCGGCATTGTCCCCATCCGATCCTGGTGGCGTTGGCCCACGCCCGCGACCTGGATGGAATGGCTTCCGATATCCAGACATTCACAGGCAGGCCGGTCGCGATATTTCCCATTACCGGATCGCTTCCAGGCGACAAGCGACTTGACCAGGAGCACCGCGAGCGGTTGGCGCTATTGTCCCGTTTGAGGGATGTGGATGCCCCCCAGATCATTCTCGCGCCTTTTGCCGCGCTCATGCAGCCTGTTCCCGAGCCTGTGGAACTTGCCCGGGGTTCCATGCCCCTGGAGGCGGGGACAC